>DASTQY010000294.1:0-5062 GCA_035761525.1 Nitrospira sp.
GCTCGGCCAGGCTCTGCAGCGTGCTCGCCCAGCGCGCCACGGTCGCTGCGTCGAAGCGAGCTGCCGCGTGAGCGCTTCGACATCGATCAGATCACTGCACAGAGATGAGGTCAGTGTGCGAAGCTGCGCTACCGTCGTCGATTCGAGTAGTGCTCGCCAGAGCTTGTGTTGTGTCCCCTGTCGGCTCAGCTCCCGATCGATCCAGATGTCCCACGCCATTCGAAAATGTTCGTCGAACCGCACCCCATCGTCCTCTCGGAATGCAGGGTCCACTCCGCTCTCCAACGGATACAAACGAAGGAGATGAGCGGCAAAACTGTGCACAGTGCCAATCTGGGCTTTTTCCAAATCCTGCAGGGCGGCTATTGCCCGGGCCGCAATCTCCTCGACCGTGATGCCGTACCGAAGCCGCAGATCTTCGATGACAATAGTTCCGGTATCAGGCCCAGTGCCTCCCGGTGTGGCGGCTTGAGCCAGCATCGCCAAGCGCTCGCGCAGGCGGACTTTCATCTCTGTGGCTGCCTTATTCGTATAGGTCAAGGCGACGACCTGAATGAGTCCGACCGGATCCGGCTCCTTCATGAGCAGATGAACCAGTCGGTTCACCAGCAAAGTTGTCTTTCCAGTTCCTGCCCCGGCCACGACGACCACATTGCGGTCGTACGTCGTTTCTGCCGCTTCTCGAGCGGCCGTATCAGACATGCTCGGTCGGTTAGGCATCGTTGACTCGCGAAGTTCGTAACAATGTCAGCGCCTTCGCTTCGGCAGCGCGTGATGCACGCCACGACGTCAGCGTATGCTCACGTCGGCAAGCCACGCGATAATCACATGTCTCGCAATAAGTGTCCGGCAAGATGAAGAAGGAGCCGTTGCGCAGGCCGTCGACCAGTTGAGCGAAGGTGGTTCGGAGCAAGGTGCCGCTGTCAGAAGACCAGAGATCGGTCTTGAATGTTGAGCGTACGACGGGAGTTGGCCAATTCGGCGCCAAAAAGAAAAGCTGGACTTCGTGAACCCTGCCGTGAGCCGGGACATTCAACCGAGCATACATGGGCGGCTGGAGTCGATAGCCTCTGATCGCCGATAATAGAAGGTTACGATCTTGCGGTTTCATTGAGTTGCCGATTTTGAATTTGTAATCGATGACCCTCAGAGCACCGGAATCGCGATGCCGATCGAGTCGGTCGATGCGCCCCCGCACGCGTAAAGGTGAAGGTGCGTTCATGCGCAGATCGTCCATGTTGCCGTCTGCATCAACTTCGAAACCGATGGGTAGAAAGGGCTCGTGAAGATGGGCGCGTGTATCGTCATCAACAGCGGCTGTCACCACATCGATGATCTGGCTCTTTGCCAGTTCCCAAAGGAGATAGTGTCCTGTTCGGTGAAGGGTCTCCTGTTCTTCGGCCGCCTGTTCAACCGCCGTCTTGATGCACCAGTCGACGGTGTCGTCAGTGACCGGTTTCGCCGGCCATCCTGTCGGAAGCAGCAATTCATAACAGCGTCGCAGAGCTGCGTGGCACACGGTGCCGAGCAAACGGGCGTCCGGCTCATCAGAAGGAGATACTCGGACCGAATCCAATCGAAGCACGTCGGTTGAAAAGTACCTGAAGGGGCAACTCGCGTACCGTTCGAGCGGCGTTGGCGCGATCCCACGTTCGGCGATGCGCGCCCAGTGGTTTTTCAATGGACCAGTCACACCGTCGAAGGCTGTCAAAGCCGCACGATCGTCTTCAATCAGCCCGAGCGCCTCGACCCCACGGTGGAAGAGAGCGGCGTCGCGGCCTGTGGCGTGAAGAAGCTCGGAGGGATCTTCCCCCTGCACCGCCATCCACTGAGCCAGATCTTCAGGGGGGAGGAACCGGCTGATTGCCGGCCGTTGCCTGATTCGATCGGTCAGGCGACGAGGAATCATTTCCACTTCGACGTCACTGAGTCCCAAACGGCGCAGTTCTCCTCCGATGTATGGAGACGCAGCCAACATCCGTCCTGCATCATCGGCACGCTGGAACGACAGATATAGCCGACGGTCGGCAGACCCGCAGATCAAGCTGAAGAGCAGGCGTTCCTCGTCGTATCCCGTCAGTTTTTCATCGACCTTGAATCCGAGCGTGGTGTCCAATACCCGTCGATGACGGTCACGCAGAAAAGCGTCTTCACGCACGTATCGGGGAAAAACCTTGTCGTTGAGGCCCAGGACGAACAAGGCTTTGAATGGAAGCCCTCGGGCGGTCATCGCATCCAATAGCCTCACACCCTGGTGCGGCGTAGGCTCCATAGGAATGGCCGCACGTTCGAATGCATGTGTTAGCAGTTCCGCTAAGTCCATCCATGTGATGTCTTCACCAATCGCGTCGAGTTCGCCGACGGCGGCGCAAGCTTGATCGACGGCGGTCCATATCGCGCTCTCTTCTTCCGCACGATGCACATGCCTGGCCATCAACTCCCGAAACGCATGAATCAACGACCCAATCGTCCCCCGGGCAGGAAGAGTACTGTAAGAATTCAACAGTTCTGAGACGGTCTCCCATAATAGACCGATGACGTCAGGGGCGACCTTGACCGATCCAATGATTCCGGCTGCGTCGTCCTCGACGTCCCATTCGAGTGCCGATTGACTCGCTTGCTCCAATCGCTTCCACTCGTCAACGCCATGGGTGATATGCAGGGCATCGAGAACCAGCTTCCATTGTTCAGGCCTGTATGAGCGACAACGAACGAACCGGCCTGAGGAGAGGGGCACGATATAAAATGGTGACGTCACGAGATCGAGCACGGCTGCACGGTAGAAGTCGTTGGCCGGCAGGGCAGCCAGTTGAAGCAGCGTTTTACAGAGGGGTTCATGAATGAGCGGCCGCCGCGCCGGAGTGGAGAATGGAATCCGATGCCGATCGAAGATGTTCCGCGCGGCGCTGTAGTACGGATCGAGTGTTCGGGCTACCACCCCGATCTCATCAAACCGATACCCGTGCGTTTCGACCAGATCGAGGATAGTCCGGCAGGCAAGTGCAAGTTCCTCTTCCTGGCCTACGACGCTTCGCAATGCCACGTCGACGTGCGCAAAGGCCTCGCTCGAATCCGCAGCCTCAACCAGGTCGTCATTCGATTTGAGCAGCGGCTGAACATGGCGGTCGAAGAAGCGTCGAGCAAAATTGAATGAAGAATCTGTCGCCAGAGGAAAAAAGAGCGTGGTGGGAACGGTCCCGCTGACCGCTTGGAACATGGAGAGTTGCACCTGGGTTAAGTCATAGAAGCCGTAATAGGAGATGTGACTCAGCGACGTCAGAAATGGTGAAGCGGGCACTGCAGGGAGCACGGCTTCCGTAAGGTCATCCGCCGTAACGACGTGGAAGCCCTTTCCCACTTCCCTGACAGCAGCGTGCAGTGAAAACAGCGCACGAAGCCAATCCGCGTCGTCCTGACCGAAATAGCCTTCGCCTGCCGCGCGGAGGGCGGTGGCCGGATCTACCCCGCCGTCGTTCAAGTCCCGCACTGTCGACCAAAGGCCTGCCCATGTTCCGAACGAACGTCCGAGTTGCCGAAGTGCAGGCAGCTCCGCCAGCCGCCGTTGTACAAGATGGCGGACGAGGTATTCGAAGAACAGTTCGTCGACGACACGCGGTGGATGCCCTGTCCCTTCGCGACGGGTCTCCTCCGCTAATCGCAGAGCGAGCTGATGGAAGGTCAAAAAGTGGACGTTGACCAACGCCAGCTGGTGCTCAATGGCCAACAGCCATCGGATCCGGTCAAGCAGCGGCTTCGATGGCACCACAATGGCAATCTGTGACCAGACATCGGCGCCTTTGATCCGTTGGATATGATTGACGAGGGCGGACTCGAGAGAGGGCTGAAACCGGCCGGTGACGACGCGTAACATTCAGCGACCGTGAGGGTGGCACATGGCCAAGTGGGAGAGACCCGTGCGGGCGTGGTGGGTCAACCCACCACGCGCTGACCGTTGTGCACTATCCTGTCTCGGGACCCAGCAATTCGCCATTACAGTCGACGCAGGCCCAGTCACCGTCGATGAAGGACATGGGGTCGCCGCAGATCGGGCAGTCAGGAGGCGGTCCTTTATCAATTCGAGGCAGGATCGGAAGTTCAATATCGTCTTCGTCCATCTTTACCCTGTTGCGAATGGCGAACTTAACACTACCCTCCCTCGCAGGAGGTTGTGTCTTGCCTTGTGTTTGCCTTGCCGGACGGCCAGTTCGAACTGCCGCCACCATGTATGTGTTTGAAGTATTTCATACTAGCCTTCTCGCGGCCGCATTTTCAGTTGCAGGGCCTTTTCGGCGCTTTCTCGGCTGGGCACGCCGACGAACGTCAGCCGCCCATCGATGATCGTCGCCGGCACGGCACGCACTGCATGGCGATTGGCAAGTTCCTGTCCGTCTGGTGTCGTAATGTCCACTTCGCGGTACGAAAAACTGTACTTGACGCGGAGCTGTTTCCACAGGCTCTTTGCCGACGGACATGCCCCGCAACTGGGAGAGATCAACAAGGTGATGTTCGGCATCGTTGATTGGGCTCACGACGTTCGAGCATGAACACACTATAAGGACTCGCTTCGAATGAGACGCTGGATCTTACACCGTGGGAAAAGGCGGTGCAAGAAGTGATGCGAGCTGGAAGCGGCTCAGACTAGCTGGTCGCCCGACGAATACGCGACCAGGACGCGCGGAATGCGTGACGTGAATGATACTAACGAGTGGCTGAACCGGCTTTCGGCTCCTGATTTCCGGATGGAGCCGGCTTGTTCGTTGCGCTGTTGGTACCGCCAATCGCAGGATTGGGTTGCTCCATGTTGCGAGTCGACGGATAGTCCTGAGCGCTGCCTTGTCCCTGTTGTTGTCCGACTGGCGTTGTTTGGTCTTGGTCACGATTACAAGCGGACACGAGGCTAAGTACCATGAAAGCTCCTGCGGCGGTGATGATCGTTCTACGAGTCATGAGTGCTCCTTTGACATAATATTTATCGGCCCTCCGGCCAAGCGGTTTGCTGAGTTTCCGTGCCTCCGACCATTGGAGGAAAGCCCGAAGGGTTACCGCCAGGGTTGCCGGGTGG
>DASTQY010000295.1:0-2283 GCA_035761525.1 Nitrospira sp.
AGCACCGCGACGATCGAGTATGCGATGGCCGTACTCAAAGTGCCACACATCATCGTGTGCGGTCATACCGATTGCGCCGTCATGAAAGCGTTGTTGCACCCGGAAGAGGTCCAGGAGTTGCCCGCCGTGAGGGAATGGGTCGGGCAGGCGGAGACCACGCGACGCTTGATGCGGGAGCACTATACCGACCTAGAAGGCAATGCCCGTTTGATCAAAACGACGCAGGAAAACGTCCGCGCCCAGTTAGATCATCTCAGAACGCATCCCTCCGTCGCCTTGCAGCTCCGCAGAGGCAAGGTCGATCTCCACGGTTGGGTGTACTCCATTCTGACCGGTGACCTTTGGGTCTACGACTTCGAGAGCGAGCAATTTACGCCGCTCGTGGACGAGGCGCCCCCGCGCTTGAAAGCCGCCCGGTAGAACCATCCGACAGCATCGTTCTCGCATCGCGCCTTCCGACCATGCCAAGGCTCTCCAGTTGTAAACTGCCCGTCAGCCCTGGCATGCTGGGTCGATGGGCGATCGTCAACTCGAAACCCTCACGTTTCACAACACGTATGCCCGTCTTCCAGAGGCGTTTTACGCCAAACTGAATCCCACCCCCTTCTCGTCGTCACCTTATCTGGTCAGTTTCAACGCTGCCGCCGCCGATCTCATCGATCTCGATCTTCGAGAAGCGGAGCGGCCGGAGTTCACCGCGCTCTTCGGTGGCAGCATGTTGACGCCGGCGATGGAGCCGCTTGCCATGCTGTATTCGGGTCATCAATTCGGCGTCTACGTGCCGCAGCTTGGCGACGGTCGCGCCATCCTTCTGGGTGAAGCCACCAATGCACGGGGCGAGCGATGGGATCTGCATCTCAAAGGGGCAGGCCTGACGCCCTTCTCCCGGGACGGCGACGGCCGTGCAGTGCTGCGTTCGACGATACGGGAGTACCTATGCAGCGAGGCGATGCATGCGCTGAGCATTCCCACGACGAGAGCGCTCTCCATTATCGGCAGCGACGAGAAGGTGTACCGGGAACAGGTGGAGAGCGGCGCGATGCTCTTGCGTATGGCACCCTCACATGTCCGATTCGGCACCTTCGAGATCTTCTATTATCGGCGCCAACACGAACATCTCAGAGTCTTGGCCGACTACGTCATCGACTATCATTACCCTCACCTCCGAGAGACCCCGGATAAATATGCGGCGTTGTTTGCCCAAGTCGTGGAGCGCACGGCCAGGTTGATTGCTCGGTGGCAAGCAGTTGGCTGGGCGCATGGCGTGATGAACACCGACAACATGTCTATCCTTGGTCTGACCCTCGATTATGGTCCCTTCGGCTTCATGGATGACTATGATGCGGGATTTATCTGCAATCACTCCGATCACAACGGCCGCTATGCCTTCAACCAGCAGCCGTTTATCGGATTGTGGAACCTGAGCTGTCTTGCTCAAGCCTTGTTGCCGCTCGCGGAGAAGGACGCCTTGAAGGAGGGACTCGATGGCTATATGCCGTTCTTCGAGCAGGAATACCGATCACTCATGCGGGCCAAGCTTGGGCTGGCGGATGCACGAGACGAAGACGAGGAACTCATCCGTGAATTCCTGGGTCTGCTCCAAGGCAGCCATGCGGACTATACCATCGTGTGGCGAGAGTTGGGCGGGTTTCTCTCCGGACGAGGAATGGTCAATGACAGGTTGCGCGAACATTTTCTCAACAGAGAACGCTTCGACGCATGGGCCGTTCAGTATGCCGAGCGGTTGCGAGCCGAGCGCAGTCGGGATGACGACAGGCAACAAGCCATGAACCGTGTGAATCCGAAATATGTGCTCCGCAATTACCTGGCCCAAGCAGCCATTGAAAAGGCTCAGCAAAAAGACTTCGCTGAGATCGACCGTCTCCTCGCCTTGCTGCAACACCCCTATACTGACCAGCCCGGAATGGAGGGATATGCCGTCCCTCCGCCCAATTGGGGCAAACACCTCAGCGTGAGCTGCTCTTCCTAAATACGGCCCTTCCTCCGTTCTGTCAGTTGTGCATACATTCCACGGTCGAGTGCCTTGTTGCAGTCCCCCTCATTGTCTGGTGTACAGTGGTCCGATTTTTGCGCGAATAAGGAGAAGCCATCCGTGGCCAAGCCTCGAGGAGATTCAAAACTAGCGGTCGCAGGCGCACTCACGCTGGTACTGGCCATTGCCGGCGTGTTGTTGGTCAAAGAGCCCCTGCGAAGCTCACGACCCGTGGGTAGCGGACTGGAGATGAAGCAGTCCACCGCCGAGCAGTTAGTCAGGGCGCGCTT
>DASTQY010000296.1:0-5063 GCA_035761525.1 Nitrospira sp.
CATGGAGGAGCGAACGAAGAAGTGGTTCAGATGCTGAGGGACATCGGATCGGCTGGTCAGGCTCGTCACTATGTCGAGGAACAGGTGCGTAAGAAAAAGAAGCTCATGGGTTTCGGACACCGGGTCTATAAGGTGAAGGACCCCCGGGCGATAATCCTGCAAAATCTCTGCGACATGCTCTTCAAGACCTGCGGGACGTCACCACTCTACGACATCGCTTTGGCAGTCGAGCGTGCCGCGGGCGAGACATTGCACGGAAAAGCGGTGTATCCGAATGTCGATTTCTATTCCGGCATTATCTACGACAAGATGGGAATCGACACCGACTTGTTCACGCCGATCTTCGCGATGGCCCGGGTGTCCGGATGGCTCGCCCACTGGCTGGAACAATTGCGGGAAAATAAGTTATTCCGCCCTGATCAAATCTACGCCGGAGAGCATAACCGCCCCTATGTGCCCGTCGACCAGCGTTGATAATTGGGCCCATCCACCCTTGACACAATTGGTCACCGGAGAGGCAAGCCGTAGATTTTCAGTTCATCGGGGAAGTGGAGAAGTCCGCTTGCCCGCCTCTTGACTCGGCGAGCTCCCGTCTTATCTGTGTTCTAGGCGAAAACCGGCGCAGCGCCAAAGCTGAACACAGAGTAAAGCGACAGGACAAGGAGGTGGACTATGACACTCGTACGGTGGGATCCTTTTCGTGAATTAGAAGATATGTCTGAGCGATTGAACCGCGTGTTCTCTCGGCCGACGTTGAGGAATACCGGCAAAGAAAATCTCACAGTTGCCGACTGGATGCCGACAGTGGACATCAGCGAAAGCGAATCAGAATACCTGATTAAAGCCGAGCTGCCCGAAGTGAGGAAGGAAGACGTGAAGGTCACGGTGGAGAATGGGGTGCTGACCTTGCAGGGGGAACGTCGACAGGAAAAGGAAGAGAAGGGGAAGCGGTTTCATCGAGTGGAGCGCTCGTACGGAAGCTTTGTCCGGAGTTTCACGCTTCCCGAATCCGTGGACGAAGGCGGCGTCAGGGCCGAGTACAAGGACGGCGTCCTCGCGTTGCATCTGCCAAAGTCGGAAAAGGTGAAACCAAAAGCGATCGATGTAAAGGTGGCCTAAAACGATTCGCGAGAAGGCCCGCTCCGGCGGGCCTTCGTCTTTACGGAGTAAGTCCGCCCTCACGGTTCTTCGATCGGTTCCGACATGATCAACTCCCAAACGTCCTCATCTAAGTCCAACCGCAGTACATACCTTTGCCCGTCACAAGCCTTGATCCTGAAATAGCTGTGCGTCTCGCTGTACCAGCGATCCACGATGTGTTGAACCGATAGAATCCGGCCTTCGAGCACGAAAGAACGCGGCGTCTTTTCGCCTTTATATCCGGCAAAAGCGTCAACGGTGAGATGAGGGCTATCCATCACTGACTCTTGTAGAAGCAGGTGACCTGAGTTTATCATGGCGCCCGCAGCTTGAAAGCCTTCCAAGCATGGAGCCGCGCATGAAGAACGTAGCTTCTCAGAAGTCGTCACTGCCCACAAGAATGGAGCGCGACACGATGGGCGAATTGGCCGTTCCGGCTGAGGCCTATTATGGCGTACAGACGGCGCGCGCAATCGAAAATTTTCCCATCAGCCCCCTGCGCATCCCCCGATCTGTCATCAGGGCAATGGGGATGATCAAGCGGGCTGCCGCTTCCGTGAACCATTCGCTGGGGCTGCTCGACAAGAAACAGGCCGACGCGATCGTAGAGGCGGCGACCGAAGTCATAGAGGGGAAACTCGACGCAGAGTTTCCTGTCGATATTTTTCAGACCGGCTCAGGCACCTCGACGAACATGAATACCAACGAAGTGATTTCCAACCGTGCGACCGAATTGCTCGGTGGCGTCCGAGGCAGCAAGCTCGTCCATCCCAACGATCACGTCAATCTCGGCCAGTCTAGCAACGATGTCATTCCAACGGCCATTCACATCGCTGCCTCTGAAACGATCCATCGTCAATTGCTGCCGGCGTTGAGCAGCCTCCATAGTGCTCTCGATCGGAAGGCTAGCGAGTTCGATGGTATTGTCAAGATTGGGAGAACCCATTTGCAGGACGCGACCCCTGTGCGGCTTGGACAGGAATTCGGCGGGTATGCCCGACAGATTGAACTTGGCATTGGACGTATAAAGCGTGCCCAAGAGGCCCTGAGCGAAGTGGCCCTCGGGGGTACCGCCGTCGGCACTGGATTGAATTGTCATCCTGACTTCTCCTCGCATGTGCTCACCATTATATCCCGTGAAACAGGGTGTCCATTCACAGAGGCGGGGAATCATTTCGAAGCCCAGTCGTCACAGGACTCCCTGGTTGAGGCGAGCGGGGCATTGCGAACGTTGGCGGTGAGCCTCACAAAAATCGCAAATGATATTCGATGGCTCGGATCCGGACCGCGATGTGGCTTGGGAGAAATCCATTTACCCGAAACACAACCCGGATCCTCCATCATGCCCGGAAAGGTCAATCCCGTGATCGCCGAATCGGTGATCATGGTATGCGCTCAAGTCATCGGCAACGACCTCACGGTTACCATCGGCGGACAAGCCGGGAACTTCGAGTTGATCGTGATGCTGCCAGTGATGGCGTACAACCTCCTGCAATCCATCGAACTACTTGCGGCTGCTTCCAACAATTTCGCCGCCAAATGCATCGAAGGAATCACCGCGAATGAAGAACGCTGCAAAAGTCTCATCGAACAAAGCCTTGCCATGTGTACGGCCTTGGCTCCTGAAATCGGCTACGAGGCGGCAGCGAAACTGGCGAAGGAGGCGTACCGATCAGGCAAGACGGTGCGGGAGGTAGCGAGAGAGCACCAGGTCTTGACCGAGACACGCCTGAACGAACTATTGGACCCGTGGCGGATGACCGAACCCGGCGGGCCGGTGGGAAGCGCGGGCGGGTGAAACGACCGGGGCTCGGTTTTGACAGCGTCGAAACCGCTATGCTAAAGTCCGCGTAACTGTTAGCTTTCTCGTCATTTTTTCACAATCGGGTAGGTATGAGCACACAGCACAAGCATGTGATTATTGTCGCCGGTGCAGGTCCGGCGGGTATGGCCGTAGCTGCCTCGCTGGGGAAAGCCGGTCACGAAGTTATCATCTTGAATCGGGATATTAAATTCGGTGGACTCGCCGAGTATGGGATCTTCCCCAGCAAGCTGAAACTTCGCGGCGGTCTCCGGAAACAGTACTGGGACCTCCTGCAGCAACCGAACGTTCATTATTTCGGCAACGTGTCGATCGGGAAGGACAAAGATCTGACTGTCGATGATGTCCGCTCACTGGGCGCCAGTGCAGTGGTGTTTTCAATCGGCGCACAGGGGACCAAAGCCATCGGCGTAGAAGGGGATTCTGCACAGGGCGTCTTCCATGCCAAAGACGTCGTCTACCATTTCAACCGGCTCCCGGGCTTTGGTGATCGTCCGTTCGAAATGGGCAAGCACGTCGCGGTCATCGGCGCCGGCGATGTCATGGTGGACATCGCACACTGGCTGACTCGGTATAAAAAAGTCGAACGCGTAACCGCGATCGTGCGGCGAGGTCCAGCGGAGCGGAAATACAATCCGAAGGAGATCCGTGCGGTGTGCGCCAATATGGATCTGGAAGGCATCAAGAAAGAGTTCGACCGGATCAAGGATCGGCTCGTGGCCGTCGGCCAAAATCCGGAAGAGATACAAAAAGGGCTTCTTGATGAGTTCACGAAATGCGAGCCTGCGGCGAGTCGGACCAAAATGGGATTCAGATTCCTGGCTTCACCCAAGCGCATCCTTGTCAACGAACATAATCGTGTCCGTGGCCTTGAAATGGAAGACAACAAACTGGAACCCAAAGGCGAGGACACGGCCGCCGTGGGACTCAAACAGTTTTACGAGTTCTCTTGCGACTCGGTCGTGTTCGCTGTCGGCGACAAGGTCGACGACACGGTAGGATTGCCCTATAAAGGGGGTACTTTTCTGACCAATCCCAACAAGACTGGCAACGACCCTGATGATGCGCTCTTTCAAGCCTATGACGAATCATCCGGCAAAATCTTGGAAGGACTCTTCCTTGCCGGTTGGGCAAGAAAGGCGAGTGAAGGCTTGGTGGGGGTTGCAAAGAGGGATGGAGATTGGTGCGCTGAAGTCGTCACCCGGTATCTGGCGACCAAAGCTGCAGGCAACACCGTGAAGGCTGTCTTGGAGAAACTGCAGGCGTTGCTCAAAGAACGGAAGGGGCGGCCCGTCGACATCAAAGGTCTCCGTGCCCTCGAAGCAGCCGAGAAAGCACACAAAGACATGACGGACTGCATTGGAGAATTCAAGTACGTGACGAACCAGGAAATGCTTAGCCTGATCGAGCGCGGCAGCAGATAACCTGACCCGTTTAACCTCCGCCCCATTTCAACTTTTCACGCAGGACTGCGTAGTAGCTGCTTTCCGGGAAACGAATCAACCGTGTCCGGTGTTCAGAGACTTTCAAAAGCACCGTATCCCCTTGGGTCAGTGCCACACCTACCTGCCCATCAAGCGTGGCCATGGCGCCTTCATCCTTGCTGGTTAATGTCACGTCAATCTCGACGTTATCTGGAACGATAAGGGGCCGGTGAGTGAGCGTATGGGGACAGATCGGCGAGAGGATCAAGGAGCGGACCGCCGGACTGATAATGGGACCGCCGGCAGAGAGGGAATAGGCGGTGGATCCGGTGGGTGTGCTGACAATGAGTCCATCACCGCGAAGCGTGGTGACGAATTGTCCTTGAATGGCAATGTTGAGCTCGATCATTCGCGCGAGCGTTCCCTTGCTGATCACCACATCATTCAGCACAAGGCCCTGAGCCACCGTTTCACCATGCCGATGAATGTGCGAACTGATCATCAGCCGTTCATCGAGCACATATTCATTAGCAAATACCCGCTCCAGGGAAGGGAACAAGTGTTCGAGCCTGACTTCAGTCAGAAACCCGAGTCCACCCATGTTGACTCCCAGGATCGGAATCCCCCGTTCGGCGGCTAACCGCGCTGCATTGAGCATGGTGCCGTCGCCGCCCAGG
>DASTQY010000297.1:0-4208 GCA_035761525.1 Nitrospira sp.
GATTGCGGATCACGGAAGTGCTTAATGTGCCATTCCCTGTCTGACCTTGCGTCCCCCTCGTAGGACAGATCCGGTCCAATCGCTCCTCCGTTGCCATGAATGCGATGACATCCGGCACAGCCGAGATTCGCATAGAGCGCCTGACCATGTGCAATCGCAGGATCGGTGCGCTTCATCCCATAAAGATTCTTCAACGAGATGCCCAGGAGGGAGAAGACAGTAACGAGAAACACAGCGGCTATGGCCATCCCCACGGGGCGCGAGGCCGGAGCACGGACATGTTTTTGCCGGTCGAGAAACGGCCAGAGCAGCATCACCAGGATGACGGCGGCCGGCAATACCCACGTCGCCAACGGTTCCAGCGGACCATGGATGTACTTCAGCAGCTCATAATAGAAGAGGAAATACCATTCCGGAATCGGGACAAAGCTGGTGTCCGCTGGGTTGGCTTTGTCGGCCAGTGGAAACGGCACGAACCGCGCCAACACTACCAGGACAAGAAATACCCCGACCATCACTACCGCATCCATGTAGACTTGCCGGGGATAAAAAGGCTCCCTGGCTGCCGCTGCCTTCCGCTCATCCCAGGGACCGGCCGGTCCGACTCGCCGAAGGATGAACAGATGCACGACAATCCCCAGTACAATAAGGGCCGGTAAAAACAGCACATGCACGGCAAAAAATCTCGAGAGGGTCAAGGCGCCCAGCGTCTCTCCGCCACGCATCACCCTGACGAGAAAATCGCCCACGAGCGGGACCGTGCCTACCATATTGATTCCCACCTGGGTGGCCCAGTAAGCAGTTTGGTCCCAAGGAAGTAAATACCCGGTGAAGGCAAACGCCATCACCAGCAGAAACAGCACGACGCCCACCATCCACATCATTTCTCGTGGTGGTTTGAACGCGCCGTAGAGGAACACTTGCAGCATGTGCAGGCCGATGGCAATCACCATCCCCGATGCGCCCCAGTGATGAAGCCCTCGGACGAACCAGCCAAACGTCACCTGCTGCTCGATGAACTGCACGCTGTCATACGCATGATCGGGCGAGGGTGTGTAATACACGGCGAGAAACATGCCGGTGATACCCTGGAGGAGAAAGAGAAAGAGCGTGGCGGAGCCGAAGACATAGATCCAGCTGGCTCCGCCGGGAATGGGCTCGTCCAACAATGTTTTTTCGAGAGACGCGATTTTCAGCCGGCTATCCAGCCACTCGTAGATCCGGGACGCCATCGCAGCGCTCCTAAATGCCGTTGACTGACGTTACTTTCTGAACGTCAAAACATAGCCCATGAGGTCGCTCAGCTCTGCTTGAGACAGCTGGCTCTTCCAAGTCCCATGGCTGTGCCAGGTTTTCCGATTTCGACGACCTGCCTCAAGTCAGCCTCCGGCTTCTTTTTGCTTTCAGCGCTCGTGAAGTCGGCGGCTGGAGGCTAGAGCATCCTCCCAGCGGGACCGTCTCCCTTTCCTAGTGGGCGGTGATAGACAAGGCAGTGCTTCTCATAGAGGACCTTTCCCTTTTCACGATCACCAGCCGCATCGACGGTACACAGGTGAGACAACACCGATCCCAAGAGCGCGCTCGTACATAGCACTGCCGCATACCGAACGCCTGTCATCGTGTGTTCTACTCGTTAATGTGAGGTCTTGGCCCGCACGGCCGCCACTTCTGCCGCCGAGACAGGGTTCGCAGCGTTCCCCCAAGAAGTCATGACGTAACTCAAGACGTTGGCGATTTCCTCATCTTTGAGATGCCCCATCGGCGGCATGGTGCCGTTGTAGGCTTGCCCGTTCACCTGAATAGATCCCGTGAGGCCGTTAAGGACAGTCTCGATCACCCGTGATGCGTCGGCCATCAAATAATCCGATTTTGCGAGCGGCGGAAACGTTCCTGGCATCCCCTCCCCCTCAGCTTGATGGCAACCCATGCAATAAGTCTTGTAGAGAGTTTCACCCGCGGCTCCTGGTGCTTTCATCGGCGATGTGGAGGCCGGGCCGGCAGGGGTTCCCTTCGCCTGATATTCCGATTCCGCCTGCTTCCCCGAATAAATCAGTTTGGCCTCCGGCCCTTCGACCTTCAACTCACCAAGCGCCCCTTTGTTGAACGCCCGCAGGATGGAATGGTCCACGAGTTTGTAGGAACCGGGGACGTCCACCTTAAACTCCACGATAGCTGCTCCTCCTGCCGGGACAAGCGTGGTTTGAATGTGCTCAGAGTAGCGGGTACCAGCTTCTGCATAGACACGGTCGAAGATCTCGCCGATGACATGGAAACTCGAGACCAGATTCGGTCCGCCGTTTCCCACAAATATCCGGACACGCTCCCCGACTTTGGCTTTCAGCGCGTTGTCACCCAACAAGGATCCTTCAGCGCCGTTAAATACAACATAGGTCGGATGTTCCTCGATGGCTTTGTCCATGTCGAAAGGTTGGTGGCCTTTCTCGTGGTGCGGTCCCTTCGTATAAAAATCGCTTTGCACCACATAGTATTCACGATCCACTGGAGCCAGCCCCCCTGGCGGCTCAACCAGGATCAGGCCGTACATGCCATTGGCGACATGCTCGCCGACTGGCGCAGTGGCGCAGTGATACACATAGAGACCTGGGTTGAGCGCCTTGAATGTGAATTGCGTGCGGCGGCCCGGCGCGGTATTGCTGCTGGCAGCTCCACCGCCTGGGCCGGTCACCGCATGGAGGTCGATGTTATGTGGGAACCGGCTCTCGGGATGGTTCATGAGATGGAATTCGACCGTATCGCCTTGCCGCACTCGAATGAATTTTCCGGGGACTTTTCCACCGAAGGTCCAGAAGGTGTATTCAACACCGTCTGCCATAGGCAGGTTGACCTCGCTCACCTCTAGTTCGATGATAATTTTGCTTGGGTGACGGCGTGTAATTCGCGGCGGCACTTGGGGGGCATCCGTCAGGATGGCCGGAATCGTGCCGCCGCTTTGGGCGGTCGATTTCCTTTGAGACGAACCGCCTTTGGCTTTCGCACTGTGCGCCTCTGTCGTTGGAGCGGCATCGGCCGTCATGACGGTAGTCGAGGTCATGGCCATCGCGCACGACAGCGTCCAGAGAGACCATCGGCTGAACAAGCGAGCGTCAGGGATCATGGCGTTCCGGCGCGTCGCCGATGTCATCCATTGGTCCTCTCATGCTAGAGCGGGCTCACTTTGTCCATTACAGTTCGATCTGTTTCGCAACTCCGGACTTGAACTCCTTGAACACCACAAGGAGACGACCGTTATCGATTTTTGCAGGCAAGACATCCAGCGGCCGAGGCGCCGGCCCCGCAACCACACGTCCTGAGATGTCGAACACGCTGCCATGGCAGGGGCATTTGAACTGTTGCCCTGCGCCATCCCAGTGATAGCCGCACCCCAAATGCGGGCACATTGGAGCAAACACCGTCACCTCCCCGTTGGCTTGCTTTACGGCCCACACGGCTTTTTGCGTCTTGGTTTCAAGATAGCCGTCCTGAACCGTCGCCACATACTCCAACTGTTTGGGGACACCGGTCGTAAACTCGAGCGTGGAAGCCACGTCCACCCACTGCTGCGTCCGTCGCTTGAGCGCTGGACCAATGAGATAGCCGACGAATGGAATCGCCAGGCTGAGGCCGATAAACCCGGCTGATGCCTGAATGACCCATTGAAAAAAGCGTCGGCGCGCACCGTCGGGGCTGACGGATGTCCCCCCGGCACGGTGGGGTTCAGGAGAAAATGTCATCGCTGTGGTTTTCCGGCATAGGGTTCTTCGACGGCAATCTTGACCAACTGGCCGTCCTTAAGAACTTCCGATCCTTTGAAGCCATTGGCGACGGTCACCTGGCTGGCCTTCCAGACGGAGTGGGAGCGAGCGGTCAGCGCCTCCACCGTTTCGCCTGCTTGGGCCTTCACGAGACGAAGCCGTTTTTCCCGGATGCCGTTGCGTTCGTCGGTAGAAAGAGGGCGAAAGCTTTGCACGACTGTTTGGAACACCGGTCGGACCGCGTCAAACGTCCTCGTCTCTGCAATTCCCGCAATCTGATAGACCATGCCCCCGTAGGCAATCCACGTGAGATCTGCGGTCAGTCGCGAGTCACCGACCTGGGTTCGTGCCGCAGGAAGACCATTGACAGTTGTCGTCTGCGTCTTGGGGAGCGAGGACTTGCTCGCCTTCTCCAAGGCACGTGCGCCATCAAGAGGATCGTTACTCGCGGCGACG
>DASTQY010000298.1:0-4609 GCA_035761525.1 Nitrospira sp.
GTGCTGGTTGGGGCGAGTAAATAGATCAGTTGCAGTCCCGACGAGCAGGCCGGTCCTCGCAGCGGACCCGCTTCATCGGGAGGCATGTCCGGGACAATCAAACCGTCCACTCCGGCCGCCGTTGCTTCCTGGCAAAATCGGTCCGGCCCGTACGCATGGATGCTGTTGTAATAGGCCATCAGAACAAGGGGAATCTGTGATTTGATTCTGATGGCCGCAACCATCAAAAGGATTTTGCGCAAGGATGTGCCGCTTCGGAGCGCCCGTTCTGCTGCCTGTTGGATGACCGGGCCATCCGCGATGGGATCGGAAAACGGGACGCCCAACTCGATGATATCGGCGCCGGCTTTTTCCAATGCGAGAACGAGCTCTTCGGTTTCGGCCAATCCGGGGTCGCCAGCCATCAAATAGGCAATCAGGGCCTTCTCACGGTTAGCCTTCAGCCGCGCGAATGTCTGGTCGAGCCGGCTCGTGCCCCTCACAGATTGATTCGTGATCGGCGCTCGAGCACGACGGCCAGTGCTTCTCATCACAAGGATATTCCTCTCATGCGTGCGACTTGCTGCACGTCTTTGTCCCCTCGCCCGGAGAGGTTGATCAGGAGAATCTGATTTCGTTTCATCTTGGGAGCGATGTGAACCGCATGCGCGATGGCATGGGCGCTCTCAAGTGCTGGGACGATACCTTCCTCCCTGGCGAGCAAGTCGAAAGCGGCCAGCGCCTCGTCATCGGTGACTGAAGTATAGGTGGTCCTGCCAATTTCGCGTAAATAGCTGTGTTCCGGCCCGACGGCTGCATAATCCAGTCCCGCCGACACTGAATGAGTCAGGTTGACCTGGCCATCCTCATCCTGGAGGAGATACGTCATGGTTCCTTGCAGCACGCCCGGCTTACCTCCAGAAAAACGGGCCGCGTGCTTTCCGCTGGCAAGCCCAAGCCCTCCGGCCTCCACGCCGATCATCCGGACCTTCTTGTCGTGTAAGAACGCATGAAACAATCCGATGGCGTTGCTGCCGCCACCGACGCAGGCCATCAGGCAGTCCGGTAATCGCCCTTCGGCTGCCAGAATTTGCTTGCGGGCTTCCTTGCCGATGATCGATTGAAAATCCCGGATCATCATCGGATAGGGATGTGCGCCGAGGACCGAACCAAGAATGTAGTGCGTCGTGCGGATATTCGTCGTCCAGTCTCGCATCGCTTCGCTGATGGCGTCTTTCAACGTGCGGCTGCCGGCCTCCACGCCGGTCACGGTCGACCCAAGAAGGCGCATGCGGAAAACGTTGAGCGCCTGACGCTGCATGTCTTCCGTGCCCATATAAATTTCACATTGCAATCCGAACATCGCAGCGACAGTGGCAGTCGCGACGCCGTGCTGGCCTGCTCCAGTCTCGGCGATAATGCGCGGCTTCTTCATGCGCTTGGCCAATAGGCCCTGTCCGATGGCATTATTGATTTTATGGGCACCAGTATGACAAAGATCCTCCCGCTTCAAATAAATCTTGGCACCGCCTAGACGTCTGGTCAGCCGTTCGGCATAGTAGAGCGGCGTCGGCCGCCCGACGTATTCCTTGAGGTAATAGGCAAATTGTCCCTGGAAGGCGCGATCCTGCCGCGCTTTTGCGTATTCCCGCTCCAATTCCAGCAAAGCAGGCATGAGCGTTTCGGGCACATATCGGCCACCATAGGCGCCGAAGCGGCCCTGTTGATCGGGAATCGTTGCCGGGCGGGGAAGTTTCGTATTCACGTCGGGCAGTATAAACAGCCTCAGGAAGAAGAGACAACCCTCACGGCGTCGACAAAGGCGCGGACTTTTTGATGGTCTTTTTTTCCTGGAATCGATTCGACACCGCTGCTGACATCCACACCATAAGGTCGGACGGCACGAATGGCGTCGGCGACATTGCCAGGGGTGAGGCCGCCTGCGAGCAGGATGGAGGCGGTTTTTGCGGCTTCTGACGCGAGGGTCCAGTCTGCCACCTGACCGGTTCCTCCGTACGCCAGCTCTGAAAAGGTATCGATGACAAATCCCCGTACGCCGGCCCGGCCCTGATATTCAGCCAATGACAGAAAGCTGTTCCGATCCTTTAAGCGCAATGCTTTCATGGCCGGACGAGATAGTTCCCGGCAGTAGGTCGCGTCTTCATTCCCATGCAGCTGAGCGAGAGCAAGGCCGCAGGTATCCATGATCGACCGGACCGTCGCGAGTCCCTCATTGACGAAGACGCCGACAGCGGTGACCAACGGAGGCAATCCGGCGATGATCCGGGCGGCGACGGCAGGCACGATATACCGGGGGCTTTTCTCATAAAAAATGAACCCCAGCGCGTCGGCCCCAGCCGCTACGGCGACAGAGGCATCTTCCGCATTGGTGATGCCGCAAATCTTGACTTTGAGTCCCATAGACATGAACTAGGCTTGCGCCGCTGAACGCAGACCGCGGAGTTCTTGAATTTTGGTCCGGACATCGTCGGCTCTGATTAGAGATTCTCCGACGAGCATGGCGTGGACTCCCATCTCAAGAAGCTGTTCGACATGGCCGCGGTTCTGTATGCCGCTTTCGCTGACGATGATCCGGTCCGATGGAATACGTGGAGCCAGCCGTTTGGTAACGGTGAGATCCGTCGAAAACGTGGTGAGGTCTCGGTTGTTGATCCCGATCATTCTGGCGTTGGGAATCCATTCAAGGACGGTTTCGAGTTCACGCTCATGGTGAACTTCTATCAAGACGTCAAGTAAGAGTTCCCCAGCCAAGGCATGAAAATCTACCAACTGCCGACGCTCGAGCGCCGCGACGATCAACAGGACCGCGTCCGCGCCATAAGCCCGCGCCTCGTAAAACTGGATCTCTTCAACCATGAATTCCTTGTTTAGCATCGGTAATGCGACTGACCGTTTGATGGCTCGGAGGTAGTCAAGGCTGCCTTGAAAGAAATCCTTGTCGGTCAACACCGAGAGAGCCGAGGCACCCGATTCTTCATAGCACCGGGCGATGGCCACATGGTCGAACTTGTCTTCAAATTCGGGACGAAGCAGGCCCAGGCTGGGCGATGCTTTTTTCACCTCGGCGATCAGCGCTGGACTAACCGAGCTTCTGGTGGCCTCGAGCGCGACTGAGAATCCCAATGGGCGGGAGATGTCGCGGATTTCCGCTCTAAGGTCGGCCAGGTATCCGCGGCTCTGCTTATGCCGTACTTCGGCCTTCTTGTGTTCGAGAATTCTGGCGAGGATCATGCGTGCGCGCCTTTGCTCGTGAAGGACACTAGACGGGCAAGTTTTTCTGCGGCCGCGCCCGAGTCGATGAGGTCGCCGGCCAGCCGGTAGGCCTCCTGTAGCGTTTTCGCCTTTTTCCCCGCCACCAGCGCCGGGGCGGCGTTCAGACAGACGACATCACGCTTGGCGCCCTTTCTTCCCTGCAAGATCTCTCGCGTGATGCGGGCATTATCTTGTGGAGATCCGCCTGCCAGCTCCTTTGGAGATACCCGGTTCAGACCGAATTCATGAGGAGTCAGGACATAGTTCGAGAGGACGCCGGCTTTGGCTTCAGACACAATGGTGCGCTCGGTAAGGGTAATCTCGTCGAGCCCGTCCATGCCGTGAACGACAAAACAATGTTGAGACCCAAGATGCATGAGCACCTTCCCCAGCAGTTCCGTCAGGCGGGGCTCGTACACGCCGAGCACTTGAACGGTCGCGCCGGCAGGATTGGTCAACGGACCAAGCAGATTGAGCATCGTACGGATGCCCATCTCCTGCCTGGGCCCTGCGCAATGTCGCATGGCGCCGTGATAGAGAGGCGCAAACAAGAATCCGATTCCCACCTCATTGATGCACTCGGAGACGAGATCCGGAGAAAGACTGATATTCACGCCCAGCTCGGACAGTACATCGGCACTGCCTGACTTGGATGACACCGACCGGTTACCGTGTTTCGCCACCGTCAGTCCGGCCCCCGCCACGACGAAGGCAGTCGTCGTCGAGATATTGAAGGTATGACGGCCGTCACCTCCGGTGCCGCACGTATCGATCACGAGCGGAGCGCCGACGGCAATACGTACTGCACGAGCCCGCATCGCGCGGACCGACCCAGCGATTTCCTCGACGGTCTCCCCTTTCAGACGAAGGCCCATGAGGTAAGCCGAAATCTGCGCCGGAGTGGCGATCCCCTCCATGATCTGGTTCATGACCTCTTCCGCTTCTTTCTCTGTCAGCGAAAGCCGGTCGGCCAATTTTGCGATGGCGTCTCTGATCATGGCCATGCGCGCGGTTACAGCTTGAGGAAATTGCGGAGCAGGTCCTTCCCCGCCGCTGTAAGAATGGATTCTGGATGGAATTGCACACCTTCCACGCCGAGAGATCTATGGCGCATCCCCATGATTTCTCCTTCGGCGGTTTCCGCGGAGACCTCAAAGCAGGCCGGAAGGCTTGAGCGATTGACAATGAGCGAATGGTATCGCGTGGCGTCGAAGGGATTGGGTAATTGCCGGAAAATCGTCCGCCCGTCGTGCTGTATGGGAGATGTTTTGCCGTGCATCAAGCGCACGGCTCTGACGACTTCTCCGCCAAATGCGACTGCCAGCGACTGGTGACCAAGGCAAACGCCCAGAAGCGG
>DASTQY010000299.1:0-7404 GCA_035761525.1 Nitrospira sp.
CGAGCGACCAGCGGACGACGCCAACATGATGCGATACTGCTTGCATGGGTCGGATCTTCCCATCATCGGTTGAGCACGTGGTCAAAACTGGCAGAGAATGGGATCAGTCAGACAAGTCTTACAGTCACTTTGTTGAACGAACACCTCCTTGGATTGAAACGATTCAGTCCCAGTAGTTTTCTGCAAGAGCCGGACCCATCACGTTATGTTTAAGTGCTTCGCCATCCAGGATAATTTGGTGATGGGCTTTTTTGAAGGACGTTGTGTTCCTCATTAATGGACAAATGTTCTCTTACAGGGAATTGTGGAGCTAATTGCGCCGAGGCCGGCTATAACGGTCTCGCTCAGAACTGTAGTCGCTTTGTTGATGGGGACTGTAGCGGGATGCGTGAAGGTGCCGACGGTTACTGCGGCTATGGAAGAGCAGGGCGAAAGGCCGGATCAGTTCCGAGTTATCGAAGAGGTCATTGTTGCGAGGGGCTTATACGAGGAGGCCTTTGGCAAGCGGTTCCGGTTAGGGGAGGAGGCGATGAAATAGGAAGCGCCCTAGGTTCAAGAAGGCCCAACACGAAACCTCTAGCTCATCTGCATTCACTCCACGATCAGCCTGCTCTATTTTTTCCTGCGGTTCAGGTTAGCTGAGGTAGGAGTGCCCAGGGTGCCTGTTATCAGGCACATTCAACGCAGAATCCGATCGATAAGTTGTCCGCCCAGCGCACTTATGCGACAGCGTGGGATTTGACGAAGCGGGAAGTCCCATTCCATCCATCGTTATATCCGCTCGAATATGATCGCCAACGCTTCGCCACCACCGATACACAGGCTGGCCAATCCTCGCCGGACACCACGGGCCTCCATTGCGTACAGCAACGTCGTCATGATGCGGGCACCGGTAGCCCCGATCGGATGGCCCAGCGCGATGGCTCCGCCGTTCACGTTGACTTTCGCGGGATCAAGCCCCAGTTCACGGTTGATAGCGAGAGAGACGGCAGAAAAGGCTTCGTTGATTTCAAAAAGGTCGATGTCGCCTAGCGAAAGGCCGGTTTTCTTGAGCACGAGTTTGATCGCCTCCGCCGGTGCGATGGACAACCACTCCGGTGCCAGAGCGGCTCCAGCGTATCCCACGATCCGCGCCATCGGAACGAGCTGTCGTCGTGCTGCCTCCTCGTGCGCCATCACTACCAGCGTTGCTGCCCCATCATTACAGGAAGGGGAGTTGCCCACGGTGAGCAGGCCGTTTTCCTGAAATACCGGCTTGAACTCGCGCAGTTTCCTGAGGTCGATTCGTTTGGGCTCTTCATCATCGGTGATGGTCAGAGGCGCGCCCTTCCGTTGCGGCACGTCGACCGGCGCGATCTCAGGCTTGAAAGCACCGGCGTCAATCGCGTGTTGCGCGCGGCGGTAGCTTTCCAATGCATAATCGTCCAGTTCCTTTCTGGTAAGGCGGTACTTCGCGGCGCACAGTTCGCCGGCGTTGCCCATATGAAAGTTATTGTAGACATCCCACAGACCGTCTTTGATCACGCTGTCCACCATCTCCGCATGACCCAACCGGTATCCTTGTCGTGCCTTCTCTAAGAGATAAGGCGCTCGGGTCATGTTTTCCATCCCGCCTGCCACGACGATGTTTGCCTCGCCAAGCGCGATGGTCTGGGAGGCCATCATCACCGTCTTAATGCTGGATCCGCACACCTTGTTGACTGTCGTGGCGCCAATTGAATCGGGAATTCCAGCTCCGATTGAGGCTTGCCTGGCAGGCGCCTGACCCAGGCCTGCACTGAGGACACAACCCATCAGCACATCATCGACGTGTTCAGGCAGCACATGAACGCGCTTGAGGGCTTCCGCAATCGAGATACTGCCCAGCTTGGTTGCAGGAACGGAACTGAACACACCGTTGAAGCTGCCCATCGGCGTTCGCACGGCGCTGACGATGACCGCCTGTCTCTTCTCAGTCTCCAGGCGTTCTGACTTGAGTGTGATCGACATTCGACTGTCCTGCCGAAAGATCGGAAGAAAGATCGGTAGGGGTGGATGAATTCATGTTACGAGCCACCGTGTCATTTCTCAATACAGGAATGATCCCCTCTTCAAGCCAGTCATATTGACCGCTCATGAGCATCTTCGCTAGGCGATACACGACGGAATCTTTCTTGTGCCGCCGGATTCTTCCGGCCAGAGAGGAGGGTGGACAGAGACGATCCGCCATATCCTGACAAAAATAATCGACGAGGTCTTGAATGCCTGGCTTCGCCCGCATCTCCGGCTGATTGGCATACCAGAGGGTGGCGGCCATGGGAAAGAGCAAGAGGCTGTCATTCACCAGATGTTGCAACAGAAGCTGCTTATTATGGAGACGTTGCTGATGACGGAGCGTCGCCATGAGTGTCGACCTGGTAACACGGCGTGCAGAGGCTTCGATAAAACGAACCCACCGGCTATACTCGTTTCCGAATAAAGTGGGTGTAGGACGGAGGAATGGAAGGCACGAGCGCAGAGACATGTGCGCATAATAGAGCGGAGCGGCGAGCTTGTCGGTCCATGTTCCTTGTAGAAAGGCGAGGCCACGGTCGATATAAGGAGAGAGGGCTTCGCGCGCCATCCAGACACGCAGAATCTCGCTCGTTCCTTCCCACACGAGATTGATGCGAGCGTCGCGCAGCATGCGCATAACCGGGAGAGAAGGCTCGCCGGTCTTCCGCTGGGCCTCAGCGGTCATAAATCCTCGTCCTCCGCGAACTTGAAACAGCTCATTGACCGCTTCCCAATACCATTCGCTCCCGATGATTTTGGCGGCTGCCGACTCCAGCCGAAGATCGCCCTTCTTGTTCGCCCAGGCTCCGCAGAAGGCCATCACGGCTTCCAGAGCCAGGGTATAAGCCGCGACTCGGCAGAGTTTTTCCCCTATCAAATTGTGTTCACCGATCGGCCTGTTCCATTGGACACGGCTCTGCCCCCACCAGCGCATGAGGGACAGGCATTGTTTGAGACCGCCTAAACAGGCCGCGGGCAACGTCAGCCGCCCCACCGTGAGTGTGGCAAGGGCGATCCTCAGACCGTCTTCTTCACCCCCGAGCCGGTTTTCAATCGGGACGTAGACGTCACGAAATGTAGGAATACCATTGTAAATCGCTCTGACTCCCTCGAATCGGAGGCGGGTGACAGAACATCCCGGCCATTGTGTTTCCACAATAAATGCGCCATAGCGCTTCTGAGACCGTGAATCGTTCACCTCCTCGGGGCGATCTACAATCCGCGCAATGACGACCAGCATGGATGACAAAAACTCACCATCCCGTTTGGCGGAGTTTGTAATGAAAAATTTTTCTCCAGTGAGTCGGTAGCCGACGGTTTTCCCCTGCTCCAGAACACGGACCGCATAGGTTTCCACCTTCGAAATGTCGCAGCCCACGTTGCGTTCGGTCAGTGCAAAACCGGATATCTCTCCCTGCGCCAATCGTGGAAGATACTTAGCTTTCTGCTTGTCCGTTCCGAAGAGGCGCAACGGCTCAGGAACACCGATCGATTGGGCGGCCGACAGGAGCACCGTCAACGACGCGTCGACGCTTCCGCAAAGGGTGGCGACTTTCTGATATTCGGCTTGGGTAAATTCCAGTCCTCCATATTGGTGGGGAATCTTGATGCCAAACGCGCCGAGTTGGGCGAACTCCTTTAAGATCGCTTCGGGCAATTCCCCTTCACTGTCAACGCGTTCGGGGTCCAGGGGGAGCAGGGTGGTCCGGAATCGGTTGAGAAAATCAAGGGCTGGCGAACTCATCGGAGGAATTTCGACGGAGGTAAAGAGCTTCCAACGAACGTCGGATTCGAAGAGTCCAGCGAGAAAACCGGTATAGGAGGCCCGATCGCGAGCGGTTTCAGCGATCGCCACAGAACCCTGAAATATGTCCGGTTTACTCATGTGTAGCGGGTCCTGTTGAGGACTTTCGAGACCAGAGCCGCCGTATCCCTCCTACTTTACCACTGTTTTCCGGCGACAGTGTGTAGGCAGGAGGGGTTATTCGGTCCCTCTAATGTAGGACCCTTAAGAAAAGCATGGAAAACGCCAATCCCGTGGTACGATATGGGTAGTCGGGCCGATGGCATCGGCAGTGATTTCTTCCGAATTTGTGGATGGAGATTGCACGATGCGCAACGTGGTCGTCGTCGACGGGTTTAGAACCCCGCTGTGTAAGGAAGGAACAGACTTTCGCGAGACGGATGCGGAAGTACTGGGTGCCTGGGTCGTACGCGAAATTATCACCCGTCTCCACCGCTGGAATCTCCCTCTCACCACCATCGATTGCGTGCTCGGCAGTAACGTTGCAACGCCCATGCATGCGGTGAACCCGACCCGCGTAGCGGCGGTGACCGGCGGTCTTCCCGCTACGATCCCTGCCGATACGGTCGCCGGGAAAAATTGCGGCTCAGGTGTGACGGCACTCTACTACTCCAGCCTGCGTATCAGAAGCGGGGATGCCGATACGGTGCTCGCGATTGGCATGGAGGCGATGAGTCGAATACCCCTCGTGTATGACCGGACTGTCGCCGACCTGCTCCTCCAATATGGGAAAGCCAGAACGCTTCGCGAACGAACCGCCGGCGTCCTAGCTCTGATCCCAAAGCTGCTCAATCTGAAGCGCTATCCGCCACGAGTCGGATTGATCTCCGGCCTCACGGATCCGATGTGCGACCTCATTATGGGGCTCACGGCGGAAAATATTTCAAAGGATCCCGCCCTTGGCATTACCCGGGAGGACCAGGATGCATTTGCGGTCCGTTCGCACAGGAATGCCGCCCGTGCATGGAAGAATGGACTGTTCGCCGACGAGGTCGTGCCCATGTATGTCCCAGAGCGAAGTGCCTATGTTGGGCGGGATAATGGCATTCGTGAGGATGCTAATGCGCAAACGTTTCGTGACGTGAAGCCGGTATTCGACAGGCATCACGGTTCGGTCACGCCGGCCAACGCTTCGCAAATCACGGATGCGGCTGCCGCCATGCTCCTGATGGAGGAGAGTAAGGCCAAATCGCTCGGCTTGCCGATTCTGGGATATGTGAAAGAGTATGCCGATTTTGGCTATGAACCTTCCTGTATGGGACTGGCCCCCGTGGGGGCCATCGCCACCGTATTATCCCGCGCTCGGTTGACCCTCAAAGATTTTGCAGTGTGTGAAATCAACGAGGCCTTCGCTTCCGTGGTGCTGGGGATTATGCGAATTCTTGACTCGTCCGCTCTAATGGAATGCAAGTTCGGCCGATATGGGTGGACTGAGCGGTTGGGCGAAATCCCGCATGATGATCTCAACCCTCACGGCGGTGCCATCGCTCTCGGCCATCCGGTCGGGGTATCAGGATTGCGCCTTGCGATGACCGCTCTCTTCGAACTCAAACGTCGAAATGCTGAGCGTGCCTTGATCAGCATGTGCGTCGGAGGGGGACAGGGTGTAGCCATGATCCTGGAGAGGAAGTAGGTATGTCGCACGAAGGCTCTCATTCATTCTCCCTGCCGGCCACTCTCAAACACTTCAAGACTGCAATCCTTGACGATGGACTTTTGCTGGTCGGATTTGATTACGGCGGGAAATCCGTCAATGTGCTGAACGTCGAGAGCATGTTGGAGTGGCAGCACATCGTGCAGGCAGTCGAGCGATCGGTCGCCATCACCGGCGTGGTGTTGATGAGTGTGAAAGAAGGGAACTTCTGTGCCGGGGCTGATCTGGAACAGATGCACGAGGCCCAGCGGCAGGGGTCCTTCCGCTCCATGGAACAACTCGTAGAGATCGCACATCAACTCTTCGATGCCATGGAAAGGTCGGGAAAACCATTTGTATCCGCGGTAGAGGGCTCTTGTCTGGGGGGTGGACTCGAATTGGCACTGGCGTGTCATAGACGCATCGCCAGCACTCACCCGAAAACCTGTTTCGCTTTGCCGGAAGTCAAACTGGGCATACTCCCGGGGTTCGGCGGAACTCAACGGCTTCCGCGTTTGATTGGTCTGCCGGCAGCGTTGGACCTGATTACATCGGGGAGAATGGTGTTTCCCCGGCAAGGGCTACGGATGGGTCTTATTGATGGGATGGTCAGCTCCATTCCTTCTCGCATGAGAACACTGGAGGCCATCCAGAAAGAAACCCTGATTCAGACCGCGATTGCGCAAGCGCGTTCGCTCCGCTCCGTTCCGACCCGACAGCGCCCTGTGAGGCTAAGCCAGAGACTCATGGGTGGTCCTCTCGTTCGTGTGTTGCTCTGCGGTTATGCCAGACATCAAGTGAAGAAGCGCGTTCGGCATTTCTATCCGGCTCCGCTTCGAGCCGTCGACGCCATGCAACGCGGGATGGGAATGAGTGTTCTAAATGGATCGCTGATCGCCGAGAAGCCACTCCTCATGGAGCTCATGGCGAGCCCGGTTTCCCGGCATCTGGTCAGCCTGTTTCTTGCCGGTGAAGATGTGAAACGAAAGGCGGCCGCGGCTCACAATCCGGTGACCCGCGTCGGCGTGCTCGGAGCAGGATTGATGGGCTCGCAAATCGCGGGGCAACTCGCCGAGAAGGGGTATGCGGTCGTATTACGCGATGTCGCGTCGAGCATCCTTGCCGGAGCGATGGGGCGAATTCTGAAAGCTCAAATGACCCAGGTGCGCAAGAAAATCATTCTGCCGTCTGAGCTGCGCTATCGGTTGCTGCGAATCGCCCCCACGACAACGATGAAGGACGTAGGTCCAGCGCCTCTGGTGATTGAGGCGGTATCTGAGAAGCTTGACGTGAAGCGAGCCGTGCTTGCCGAGTTTGAATCGGAAGCAGGGCCCGATGCGATATTCGCCACGAACACGTCCTCGTACACATTGGCAGACATTGCCCTTAAGGCGGTCCATCCTCAACGGTGCGTGGGGCTTCACTTCTTCAACCCCGTTGCCAAGATGCAGTTGGTCGAAGTTGTGCGGGCTCCCTTTACATCGGACCAAGCCCTGACCCAGGCGTGTAGTATCGCCAAGCGTCTGGGCAAGTTTCCCCTCGTCGTACGCGACGGGCCTGGATTTCTGGTCAACAGGATCCTGTCACGATATCTGGCGGAGGCTGTCATTTTGGTCGGGGAGGGCGTCCCGATCCGGCGCATCGACAGCATTGCCAAGGACTTCGGCATGGCAGTGGACAGCGGACACCCTATGGGTCCACTGGAACTCATTGATTTGATCGGTCTACCAGTCGCGATACATGTGTTGGCGTCCCTCGCGGTGTTGGGTTCGCGAATCGAAACGAGTGACGCCCTGTTGCGGAACTTGCTTGGAGACTCCAAGACACCTGTGCCATTTTGGAAGTCGGGAGTGGAGAATAGACAAGCGCTCGAGGTGATCGCCGACTATCGTCGGGTCTATCCTTCAGAAGGAGGGCCGCTTACCGACGAAAT
>DASTQY010000300.1:0-3377 GCA_035761525.1 Nitrospira sp.
GACAGCCCAGGCCTATTGGAGTCTGCAGAATAACGGGGTAATGGAGCGTATGACCAAAGCCGATTCCGCTGATCTTGCTCTGTTGCAACAAGTATTTCATCCTTCAGATTTTACGCCGGCGAGCGAGGTCGCCTTTATTCACGCGCTGAAAGCGGCTCTGGTCGCCAAAGCGGAGCTCACCATTCTGCATGTCTCACCCAAGCATGAATTGGAGTGGATGGAGTTCCCCGGTGTCCGATCGACGCTTGAGCGCTGGGGACTTCTCCCAATGAACAGTTCTCAGCGTGATGTGCTCAAGCTAGGCATCAACATCAAGAAGGTTCAGGCCAAGCACGATGATCCTGTGGAATCGGTCACTTCCTATTTGAGCACACACAATACGGATCTGATTGTTCTCGCGACCGACCAACACAAAAGCAAGGTCCAGTGGCTGAGCCAGTCAATTGCCGGTCCTATCGCACGCAAGTCGCGTCAGATGACGCTGTTCATCCCTAAAGGCGTCGAAGGATTTGTTTCGGCCGGGGATGGGTCCATCTCGCTATCGAGTATTCTGATTCCGGTAGCGGCAACACCTGCGGCGCAGCCGGCGGTCCAGGCCGCTGCTCGGATGGTAACCAGGCTCGAGTGTGCGACTGGTGTTTTTACGTTAGTCCATGTGGGAGAGCAGGCCGATATGCCTCAAGTCCAGCTCCCGGACGTGCCAGGCTGGCGTTGGAACACTACCGTTCGGCCAGGCGACGTCGTCGATGTCATCAGCGAGACAGCCTCTACGGTTTCCGCCGGTCTCATTGTGTTGACGACCGAGGGCCGAAACGGGTTTCTCGATGCGCTCCGTGGGAGTTATAGCGAGCGAATTTTACAAAAGGCTCCCTGTCCGCTATTGGCCATACCTGCGAGCAGCTTCATCGCGTCGGTCGTGTAGGTTGATATTCGTCGCGACTTTGAAGCATCGGCGGCTACAGATGATGCGGCAGAATGCCCTGTTGGGTTTGGCTTTCATTCTTGTATGCATGACAGGCTGCTCGAGTTCGATTTACGGGTGGCAGGTGCGGACGAGCTCCACGGCATTCTCGCCGTCGTTTGATCCTGGGACGCTCGGACAAGAATCGGTCGGCGTATTCGGGGCGCTGACCATGCCCGGACTCCGCGGGAATGAGGTCGGGCTGGACTTCATGCTCGGTGAAGTGCTGCATCGAGTGGCACCCCATATACAGATAGTCAGTCAGCAGCAGACCATCTCGAAGATCAATCAGCAAGGTCTGGCTGCAGAATACGCACAGATGAGGGCAGATGCGGAGCAGAGCCATATTCTCAATCGAGACCCTTTAAAGAAGCTGGGCATGGCCATCGGCGCGAGGTATGTGTTTCAGCCGCGGTTAGCCGCCTTTACGCAGACCATGTACGACAGATGGACGTTCCCAGGTTTTGGAGTGGTCGTCTCTCAAACGCGGCAGAGTAATTTGCGAATGTCGGTCCAACTGTGGGATGCGAAGACCGGTGAACTGCTGTGGGCCTCGATGGCTGAAGGAACCATGCAGAGCGAGGCTCTCGCGAAGGATCCTGTCTACCTTGAAGATGCGGTTCGAGTGACCTTGGGCAGCATCGTCGCGGACTTCTTGAACAGGAAGACCGCGTCAACGTACACGCCGCTGAACAAGATCGTCGACGAACTGATACAGATTCCGATGCCCGAAGCCAAATCCGACTCTGTGAAACCTGATCCGCCGAGCCAGTAGGATGTCGTTGGTTAAACCGCACCCATCGGGTCAAACAGGAGCGCGTATGCGAACAGCTGCTCAATGGTCGGTGACATCGCTCATGATCTGCCTCGTGATCAGCTACGGCTGCCAAACGGTGGAACATGCAGAGCAGCCGCAATGGGTGCAAGTGCCCATCGCCGACTTGTCCAACGTCGAGGGAAAGTGGGACGGTCTCATGCGGCGTGTGCCGCCTGAACGAAGAGATGACTGGCTGACGGTGACCATTGCGTCCAATGGGAGATATCAATTCAGTAGCCTGCGGACAATCGGCGTCTTCAGTGGTCATGGCGAGTTCTCTGTGAATGAGGGTAAATTGCAGTCGCGCTCCGAACGGGGGACCGTCGAAGCGGTACTCTATGAAGCCGGGTCGCAGCGTATGCTGAAGGCCAAGGGCCGCGCGGCTGACGGAACGGAATACACGGCAGAAGTGAAGCCGGTCAAAGTGAGATGAAGGGACGATTCGAAGCTCAAGGCGAAACGTCGTTGAGCGGTTCCATCTCATAACACCGACACTATGGAGATGATCGTATGCTGAAGTTCCTCACTTTTGATCAACGAGCTGCGCTCAGAATGACTCTTGTGTTGATCGCGGTGGCAGTGGGTGCATGCTCTATCAATCCTGTCAGCAATCTTCCAGAGGTGACTCTCCTCACGGTTGAACAAGAGAAAAAATTGGGCGGGGAGGAAGCGAAGAAGGTTGAGCAGGAGATGGGCTTGCTGGATGATGCCGCATTGAATAGTTATGCCGACGCGCTTGGTCAGCGGCTAGCTAAGGAGTCGCCACGCCAGGACATCCCCTATCAGTTTCATGTTGTGGATATGGTCGAACCGAACGCCTTTGCTCTCCCAGGCGGATACGTATACGTCACGCGTGGCTTGCTGGCCCTGGTGAATACAGAGGATGAGTTGGCCGGGGTGGTCGGCCACGAGATCGGCCACGTGGCTGCCCGACATACTGTTCAGAGAATTTCCCGCCAGGGACCGTTTGCCCTCATCACCAATCTTGTCTCCGGCGTCACCGGCTTCTTTGTTCCGGTAGTCGGTAATATCGTGGGTGGTGTCGGCAATTTTGCCCAAAGCCTCGTATTTTCTCCATACAGCCGGTCGCAAGAAAGCCAGGCCGACGAAGTCGGGCAGGAAATTGCGGCCAAGGCTGGCTGGGATCCCCTGGGACTGGCCGTATTTTTAGACACGCTCGGACGCGAAGAAGTGCTCTTGAGCGACGGTCCGCGCAAGCCCAGCTTCTTTGATTCCCACCCCGCGACGCCCGATCGGGTTAAACACACCACCAAGCATGCGAAGGACCTTAAGCCCGCCTCCCGCGAGCCGATCTCGGCGTCCCGCGATGCGTTTCTGGCCCGGCTCGACGGTCTCGTGGTCGGACAGCGTGCCGCGAACGGCATTGTACAAGGGCAGACCTACCGTCACCCTGATCTGAATTTCTTCATCCAGTTCCCGCCATCCTGGAATGTGGATAACACGCCCGTTCAATTAGCCTCGGCACCGAAAGATGGAGGCAAAGCGGTCGTGGTCCGTGCCGTCGCCGCGAGTAACGATCCTCTTGATGGCGCACGTGCCTTGGAGAAGGCGAGCAAGTCCTCGCTCCCCAAGACGCAG
>DASTQY010000301.1:0-3877 GCA_035761525.1 Nitrospira sp.
AGCCACCATCTGCAACATACCGGCTCCCAATGGCGAGGTCTGCATGATGTGTCGCTTCGAGCAGACTTGGAATGGATTCCGGTGGATGCGACAAATCAGCATCCATGGCGATGTACCGGTCGTAAGGTTCGCGCAAGAGCATGTGGAAGGCTTGGCGATAGGCTGTCCCAATTCCGAGTTTCTTGCATCGATGACAAACACGCAGCTGCGGCAATCTCGCCTGCATCGAATCGAGCAGCTGCCCGGTGTGGTCCGGAGACCCATCATCAATGAAGAACAGGTCGAGATCGAGAGGAAGTGCCAATAAACGCTGAATCAGCGTGGGAATATTCTCACGCTCATTGTAGGTGGGAATGATGGCGACGGCTTTCACCGAAGTCCTTCTAAGCCTGCCTAAGAAAGGAAACGGGCCGTCAAGCGACCAGAAATGGCCCATGACCGTGTTTCGATCAGTTTCGATCAAAACTGAGCGTATTCTACTTTTTCGCGTGGGCGGGGTCTATCGCGGTGTGAGGTGCGATGCACGGTGATGTAGGGGAGTCGAGGAACGAGCCAGCGTGCGATGCGTGGGAAATGGCTCCTGAAGGTTGTTCGATTCCTTGAATATCTGAGGACACGAAAGGGCGGGAGGGAAGGAGGCGAGACTATCAAGCTTGCTAGGATCGTCCGGGCTTCACCTGTCTGAGCGGCAAGATTAGACGGAAAGTTGTACCGACCCCTACAGTACTCTCGACGTTGATGTGGCCTTTATGGGCATCGACCACATCTTTAACGATCTTGGTCCCAAGTCCGGTTCCGCCGGCTTTTCTACTGATGGCATGAGCGGTAAAGAGGCTATCACGGATTTCTGGAGGCATACCACGGCCTGTATCAGTCACACAAATATCGAGCACGTTAGCCGTTTTCGCTACCGCTCCGAGTATTGTCACAGAGCCGCCGGGTGGAACCTCCGATATGGCATTGTTGACCAGGTTGTAGAAGGCGTTATACAACCGTTGCTCGTCTGCTTCTAAGGCGGGCAGATCATCAAGGCCCGTGCTTTTCAGAGCGACTCCTTTTTTCTTCGCCATCAAATCCAGCGTTTTGAAAACCGCCTCGACCACGCCGACAACCCGACACGACGCAAATCTAGGCTGGGAAGTCATGCCCTTCACACAGTCCGCGAGCTCTCGAACCCGATCCGAGATTCTTCGGACATCCTCTTCCACCATCGCGAGCACTTCGTGGCACATTGTACGGCTTTTTTCCGACTCAGGGGTTTTCCGAATGGACCACTTGTCGAACAACTCCTCGAGTTCATCTTTGAGTAACTCAGCTCCACACAGGACCGGCATGAGCAAATTCTTGATATCATGGCTCATCTCCCCGGCCATCTGAGCTACCTCGGCAAGTTTCTTGGCCTCAAATAGTCTCGCCTCCTCGATGGCAGGAGTCGCAAGCGAAGAAATCATGGTCAGAACGGCGACATCATCTTCATCGATGGGGCGATCGCGCTTATTGAGGATTTCAATCACCCCGATCGGTTCGCCCTGCCACCGCTTCAGCGGCACGATAACCAAATTTTTGATCACCAGCCCTGTGGACTTGTCGATTCTTTCAGGGAGGGAAGGATCTTTGTCGGCATCCACGATGATGGCGTGTTGGGCGGATTGAAAAACAGCACCCGCAATCCCGTGATTCCACGGGACTGCAGAACCAGGGAGGACCGGTTTCTCACCAACGGAGCGATAAAGAACGAGCTGTTGAGCTGACGCATCGGCGATCAGAATTGACCCACTGTCGGCTTTAATCGCCTCTAAAGCGGTGTCCAATGTCTGCACAATCAAGTCTTCGAGCGTACAGTGACGTGAAAGTGCTTGAGAGATGAGGAGCGCGGTTTCTAATTCTCTACTGCCGTTGTTAACACGAAGATCGACCGTGCGTCGCGGGGCGCGACGCTGGTCATGAAGAACAACGTGCTCCGAAGGCAGTTTCTCCTTAGGGCGCCCCATGCCATCCCTTTCGGCGGCCTCGGTCCAGTGCGGGAGAAACTATACGTGGAACCTGTCTTTGCGCCCGTGGTGCTTGACTGCATCCTCGACGACAGCGAGAAGCTTTTCCTTCTCAATAGGTTTCACAAGATAATCCTTGACGCCCTGCTTCATAAGCTTCGTGGCGGTATTGATATCCGGATGGCCGGTCATGACGACGACAGGGACAGAAGGAAATTGCTGCAGAAAATAGGAGATTGCCCCGACTCCGTCTATCTTTGGCATCTGCATATCACACAGAATCATGTCTACCAGGAGCGGATTGTCACCAGACTTGATCGACTGGATTCCTTTTTCACCGTCCTCCGCCTCGACGACGTCATATCCGGCCTTGGTCAATGCCATTCTGACGGTCGTTCTGATATGCGCCTCATCATCCACCACGAGAATTCTCCCCAGTCCCATAATGCCCTCCTTTACGGTTGCGGTACACGACCCAAAAGTAATCTCGGCCATCCTGCAATAAGGCTTTGTTTTTGGCAAGAAATAGTCGAATTATGATTGGAAACTTAGGCGAGACCTGCTCGTACAGATGATATGACTCACGGGAGCAATTGCGGCATGAATCCTATTCGGCCTCCGGTTACTAAGCTGCAATACCCGACCCGCCACGTGCCGCGAAATCCAGATGCCCCATGTTGTTGTCGACTCAGGATTCCCGTTTTCTTCCCCGTTTCACCATACGTAGAGCAAGTAGGGACTTGGCCAATTGGCCGGCGAATTACGCATCGATCCTACCGGCGCATCGTAATCAAGCCAATCCTGCATGCCGTACAGTCCTCCCTGTGTCAGGCGGTTCCGCAAGGAGCCGACTGACCCGGCATAGTCGAACCAGTCAGACGGGAACGAGCGCAAGCCGTAGGGCCTCGCGTTGTATGTAAGTATGGCGGTGTCTCGATTGGGCGCGACCGTCAGCTCTGGAAGGTTCATCACCTCACAACCTGGTCGCTTCTGGTTGGTATACAGGGTATCACCGGAAGGACCGGGACATTGATACACGCTGGAATCGAGCTGATCGGACGCAGGAGAGAGGGAGGGGACGAAGATCGCGATGACGCCGAGCACCACGATGTGTCTGATCATACTGAGCTCCGATCGTGAGAGGTTCTATCTTCTAGTCGATTGACGACAAGAGTAGGTTACATGAACGACAAGAGCAGGGTACATGACACTTTGGTGGGGAGAGAAAACAGCAGGCGCGGGTCAAAGAGGTGGTTCCTGGACCTCGTTTCATTCTGACTTGGTTAAAGAAACCAGGACATACGCGCAGGGTCTATTGCGGTGCGATGAACGGGGAGACGAGGAACGAGCCGCCCGCCGCGCGCCACAATGGTCCTTTATGAGTAGAATGCCCCTTTTTCTTGTCATCATGTGTAAGGTTGTAAACCATCACCCCCTGTGGTACGGTTGTTTTGTCGTCGTACGGGCCTCGCGACGAAGCTGGTTCAATGAGGAAGGTCCGTAACATCGACGTTGCCTTGTCCGAGAATCTTGTCGGAAGTCAGACCTAAGTCGCCGCATTGTCCGCGTCTTCGGCCCGCTCCTTCCCCCGGCCTCGTGTTCAAGACAATGTCACATTTATAAGGAGGAACCCCACATGGGTTCGAAGCTTTACGTCGGTGGGTTGCCCTATTCGGCGACCGAACAGCAATTGAGCGATTTGTTTGGTGCGCATGGCACGGTGGCTTCTGCGAGAATCATCTCAGATAAATTCACGGGACAGTCCCGCGGATTTGGCTTCGTGGAGATGTCCTCGGATTCTGAGGCGAAGGCCGCGATCACGGCGCTCAATGGCTCGGACATGGGTGGCCGCTCGTTAACGGTCAATGAAGCGAAACCGATGGAGC
>DASTQY010000302.1:0-5541 GCA_035761525.1 Nitrospira sp.
GAGCGGCTTCAACTGATTCGTCAGGTAAATGGCCGTGGCTTCGCCCTCGATCGTGGGATTCGTCGCCAAGATCACTTCCTGAATTCCTCCGAGTTTGACACGGTCGACGAGTTCCTCGGCCCGGATGTCCGATGGCCCGACTCCATCGAGAGGAGAAAGTGCACCGAGTAGGACGTGGTAGAGACCGCGGTAGGCGCCAGCTCGCTCGACGGCGTACAGCGTACTGGGTTCCTCGACCACGAGGATCCTGGTTTGGTCGCGCTTGGGATCCAAGCAATACTCACATAGCTCGCCTTCGGCGATGTTCCGGCATTGACGGCAGAACGAGAGGCCGTCTTTGACGGCGCGAATGGCGTCCGCCAATCGCAGCGCATCATCTCGATCCGCCTTGAGGATATGAAAGGCCAAGCGCTGGGCGGTCTTTTGGCCGATGCCAGGGAGACGAACCAGCTCTCGAACTAGGCGGGACAGCAACCCTTGTTGATCAACAGCCATTGGTGACTCGTTAGAACAGGCCGGGAATATTCATGCCGCCGGTCACTGATTTCATTTGATCGGCCATCAGCTGACGCGCGTTCTTTAAGGCCTCATTCGTGGCCGCCAGCACGACATCCTGTAGCATATCCGCATCTCCATCTTTCAGGGCCTCGGGATCGATACGGACGCTGACAACCTCCAGCGCGCCGTTCGCTGTCACCGTGACCATGCCGCCTCCCGCCGAGCCGGTCACCGTTTTGGTCGCAGCTTCCTCCTGGAGCTTAGCCATTTGCGCCTGCATCTGCTGCGCCTGTTTCATGATGTTCGCCATATTGCCGAGAGGATTTTTCATTCCTGCACCTCTTGTTGGTTGGCGACCGTCCTGACATCCGCAAGTTCCGCCCCGAACATTTCCAAGGCCTGCTTGACGACCGGATGGGCCTTCGCCTGTTCAAAGAGTACGACTTTTTGTTCCTGCTCTTTCGCTGCTCTGATCTGGGCCATCGTAGGACCGGGAGGGTCTGCTTCAGTCAGTTCAATGACACGAAGCCGGACCGGCTGGCCGCCCATCCGCTCGCATAACGAGGCCAGCGCCTGAATATTGTCCGCCTTCTCCAACATCCCTCGTGCCACCGTTGCTTGCTTCGCAAATCCGATTGTCACGACATTGCCCTCGATCCCAACCAGGCGTCCCATTTCGAGAAAGGGTGCAATATTTGGAAACGTATGGCCGACCTCCTCTTGAAACTGCTCCCAGTTCAGCATAATCGCTTGCGGAGGGCGTGCCGGCGCAGTCGAGGGGGGCTGCCCCACCTGCTGTCTCATCGGTTGAGTAGCCGGTGTTTTATCGGTGCGCGGCATGGATGACGCCGCCGGAACGCCGGAGCCGGGAGAAGATGAGGAGGTTCCAGTCACAGCGCGCTGGGGTTGGAGTGCACGTGCAGGATGGGCGGAGCCGCCGCCAACTTGTGTGACCGATCCTTTATCAGACCGGACAACAGATGGATGTGGAGCACCAGGAGCGGAGACCGCACGTCCAGGCCGGTCACTTGTTGTGCTCTGAGGGCCCAGCAACCGCGTCGCCTTTATTGCGGCCGTTTCCAGCACAAATCTAGGATGAGCACTGAACCGCAAGGCGTCCTCCGCCTCGAGAAACAGCGTAAAGATCTGCTGAATGTGTTCGGCGGTCAGCGACGCCTTGTCCGCCGCGAGCTGTGCAAGATCGTCTGAGGAAACTTCAATCAGTGCGGGCCATTCTTGCGGGGGCGTGACGGACACGACCAGCAGATGACGCACATACTCCACCACATCAGCGCAGTACGCACGCAGCTCGTGCCCACCTTCTATCAGTTGAGACAATGTCCGCAGAGCTCCCGCGCTGTCCTGCGACGTGATCGCCCGAATCAAGGATCGAACCATTTCCTGCGGAATGGCACCCAGCAAAGCTTCGAGATCGGCGTGGACAATCGACTTACCACCAAAAGCCACGGCTTGATCCAGGAGACTCAACCCATCCCTCATACTCCCTTCGCTGGCTCTGGCTAACGCAGCCAGACTCCGGTCCTCCAGCGTGATGCCGTCCTGGTCGGCTACATGGCGTAGCCGCTCGATGATCTCCGTCTTGGCAATGCGGCGAAAATTGTAATGCTGGCAGCGGGAAAGGATCGTCGCGGGGATCTTGTGGATTTCCGTCGTGGCGAAGATGAACACGACGTGAGGAGGCGGCTCTTCCAGCGTCTTGAGAAGGGCGTTGAACGCCGAGTTTGACAGCATGTGGACTTCGTCAATAATATACACACGATAGGTGCCGTGAAACGGGGCGAATTTGACGTTTTCGCGGATCTCACGGACATCATCGACGCTCGTATTCGACGCGCCGTCAATTTCGATCACATCCACGGAATGACCCTGCGTGATCTCGGTGCAATTGACACAAGTTGAGCAGGGTGTCCCCGTCGGTCCTTGCTCACAATTCAGCGCCTTGGCAAGAATGCGTGCGACAGTGGTCTTGCCCACGCCGCGCGTCCCCGAAAACAAATAGGCCTGAGCGATCCGCTTGCTGGTCACGGCGTTGACGAGCGTTTGGACGACATGGGGCTGACCGATCACATCGTCAAACGTTCCTGGTCGGTATTTTCTGGCGGAAACTTGGTAGTCCATAATGGTGTTCTTTCACATGCAGGATGGTGAAGAGGCTATCTAACACATTTGAGCATACAGTTTCCTGTACGTCGAGGATGGCACATGTCGGAAAACGATGTGAGACGCCTGTTTCAACATCTTAAAACAAGCGGGGCCAGGTGATCCTGCGGCACCCAAAACATTCTGCTTACCGTTGCTTCCTTCCGGACCTGGCGGGGTTCACAGGGTTCTGTTGCACAGGGCCCAGCCCCTAGTTCTTGCCGAGAGCTGAGTCAAAGCTCAATCCAGTACACCTCCGGAGCAATCGCCTCTGTTCGAATCCCACTTTCAGCATGGACCACTTGAAGTATTAATCCCGTCACCTTTAACTGACGCCCCGGATGAGCAAGCTCATTAGACCTGAGACTGAACAGCACTTGGGGTGTCTATCCACCCGTAACAATCACGATAGAGCGCTCGGAGCGGGCAGTTCACACGAAGTGTGGTATGGCGGAGAGGGTGGGCATTCGAAGTCGCGCTCGCCTGACACTGCTCGCGCTCCTACTGAGGGGGCCAGCCCCCTCGTACGCTCCCCATTGAAGGGGACACATCCCCTTCAGAACCCCTCTTCGAATCCCACCCTTTCAGCACCGAAGAACTCGAGGTGTCTTGTATGGCGGAGAGGGTGGGATTCGAACCCACGGTCCCGTTGCCGAGACGCATGCTTTCCAAGCATGTCGATTCGTCCACTCTCGCACCTCTCCGTCAAAGCATCGAAGAGGGAAGTTTAGCATGCACTCCTATGAGCGGCAAGGCGCGTTGACCGGCTCACTCAGCTTTCTTATACTGCGCCGAGCTGTCAGGAGACCTGCATGAAGATCCTTTCGGTGATAGTCATCGTCCTTGCCCTCCTGATCGTCGCCTTATTGTCCCTTCCTTTTCTTGTCGATCTCGCCTCCTATCAAGACCACTACAAGCCTCTCGTCGAAGAAGCGTTGAACCGCAAAATCCAAGTGCAAGGGATCAGACTGACGATTTGGCCTCGCATCGGCGCCCGGATTACCGGCTTCACAGTCATGGACGATCCGTCTTTTAGCGCGAGCCCGTTCGCCTCGTTGAGCTCGCTGGATGTCGGCGTGAAGTTGTGGCCGCTCCTCACAAAGAAAATTGAAGTTGAAGAAATCACCTTGCGCGATCCCGTGATCACCGTGATCAAGAGCAAGGCCGGCGTCACGAACGTCTCGACGATCGGCCCCAAAGCACCTGTGACTGCCGACCGCAGGGAGCCTGACTCGCCACAACCGCAGGGCGATCCGTTGGAAGCTCTCGCACTCCTGGCTGTCGACCGTCTGTCGATCGACGGAGGCACGGTAATCTATCGCGACCTCTCGACAGCGCCGGAAACGGAATATCGAATCCAAGATCTTGTGCTGGGCCTGAAGTCCGTTCATCTTGGCGAGACGCCGACCATTCACCTCAGCGCAACCACTCTCCCGCACAATCTTCCCGTCACATTGGACGGCAGCTTTGGCCCGCTGGTTCAGGCGCTTGAGATCAAGCAGTACCAGTTTACTCTCGCGGTCGGAAGAATGGCTCTCGCATTGCACGGAGCGTTGCTTGGAGGGCAATTGGATGCGATTGTGACCGCTCCATCCATCAGCACTGCTGATGTCCCGGTAGCGCTTCCTTTGATCAGGCCGGTCGAAATTAAAGACCTTCGTATTGTTGCCAAAGCGCCGTACCCGCTCAAGTCAGGCGCCTCGCCACTGGCACTCGCCGACGTGACGGACCTGACTCTCGCGGTGGTTATGGGCAAATCCTCGCTGAACGTCAGAGGGAATGCCATTGGTGGCCACGCCAGGGTGATCGTCTCGTCACCGTCCGTGGATACGGCCGACCTTCCGGTTGAGAGCGGCCTAAAGAAACCCGTTGAAATAAGAAATGTAGAGCTGAACGCTGATCTGAAGGGCCAAGAGGTACGGCTCAGCAATCTCTCACTCGAGGTCTTCAACGGACAGCTTAAGGCGCAGGGCGGCACGTCGCTGGGGACTTCCACGCCGCCCTTCAACGGCAAGCTGACCTTTCAAGGTGTGCAAATAGGACAGGCGCTTGCCGCGGTCGATCCGCAGAGCCCGCTCCTGGTTAGCGGAAGAGCCGCGGCCGACGTGGCTGTCGCAGGACGCGGGTTTTCTTGGGCTGATCTGGTGAGAGCGCTGGAGGGACCAGGGCATGTGGAAATCAAAGACGGAAAAATCGAGGGCGTGAATCTCATCGGTGAAGCCGCCGCATTGCTGAAAATCGCCGGCCTTTCGTTTGAGCAGGCCAAGACGACGGCGTTCTCTATCATCGAAAGCGACTTCACGATCAAACAAGGTCGTGTTAACGCGCAAAAAATCCACATGGACAGTCATGACTTTCAGGCGACCGGGCATGGGACAGTCGGCTTCGATCAGACGCTCAATCTCGCCATGAATTTGAATCTTTCGCAAGCACTGACCCAAAAGATCGCCGGCTCGTCCGCGCTCGTGAAGGCGGCATCGCAGGGCGGCCGGCTGCGATTGCCCTTGCTCATCACCGGGACTGTTCAAAGGCCTTCATTCGCACTGGATGCCCGAGAACTGAAGGGAAAAGTCCAGGAACAGGTTCAGGAAAAAGTCAAAGATAGCATCGAAGGTCTCATGCAAGGCACGACCAAACCCGCCGACCTCAAGAAAGAAGGGAAAGAACTCTTAAAAGGGATCTTCGGACGATAGCTGTGTTTTCGTGTCCGTCCTTCCACTACCTTATTCGCCAGCATCTGCACAGCCATCTGTCCTTGCAACGATACACAGCCTGTTGTTCCTGCCGAGAAATCGCTAAGTCTTTTGTGTTGGCTATTTGCCGCCGCTGCAGCGTCTTCCGCTACCGCACACCTTATTTCGTGATTGCCAACCTCTGAGTATT
>DASTQY010000303.1:0-3093 GCA_035761525.1 Nitrospira sp.
TGGACTGGCGAAAGAAGCAGCTGACCGGGAAAAAAAATCCATTCAGTAATGGTCGTGACGAAGCGCAGCCTGCTACCAAGATGGTCTTGAGCTGATCCTCGATGCAGCCTCAGCTGGCAAATGTCGAGACGCAAGAACGTCCGCTTTTGGCACTTAGCGGACATCCATCCCGAAGCCGGGCATATCGCTCTTGGGAGTTAAGCGGACATCCCTGATTGCCGCTGTGATGTCCGCTAATGACCCAAAGCGGACACGGCGCAGTTCAGCAGCGGAAGCGCCTGATGACGCTGAGGTGTAAGCTCGTGCAACAAATGTCTTTTCTACAAACGGCTCTAAAATTGCTAGACTAAGCGACGAAGCCCCTAGCGGAGGGCACCGTGGGTGGAGTCTCAGTCCAGCGAACGAGGCTGACGACACGCGGACAGACTGCGCTTTGCCATTTGCTTTATTGAGTTGTCACCGGCCGCGGCCCTCCGGGCTGCGCAATGCCTTAGGATCAAGTCTTGTGTAGGAGGAGACCACGATGAACGTGACCACAGTCGCAAAGCAAGAGGATTGGACCAGACCGGCGGCAATGGCGATTCCCCAAGGGGGCTTCCCTGAGACAGAGCAGGGCAGATACGGCCCAATCTTTCCTAAGACTCCCGCGTGTTATGGGTTCTCGATTCTCGCGAAGATCATCCCGGGTCGGGAGGAGGTATTCTATGATTATGCCAAAAACATCGAGAAGACCGTAGCGTCTCAGCCTGACGCTCTCGCTGTGCTCAAGCTGCACTACCTGCGCTGGATCCTCTTTCCGATCAACGGGGAGACTTACTTCATGTACCAGGGCATCTTCGATACCGACTTCGATAAATATACTGAGGATGCTGTGGCTCTCTTCTCCGCAACCGGAATTGATACCGTGTTCGAAAACCTCGAAGGTTTTCCCCTGGATTGGAAGACCAAGCCCGAGGAGTTCGTGAAGTTCGTCCGCGAGCATCAGATCCCGAGCTTCCTCGAATATGGGGAATACCCCTATGTGAGTGCCGACGAGATCAAGAAGGCCCTAAAGCTAAAGGCCGCTTTCTCGAACATGCTCGACCAGATGCAATGACCTCGGAAAGCGGGAGGCGCAGACATGAGCCCAGGGGATCCGATTGCGGCGCTCGAATTCGACGACATTCAGCACATCCTGCTCACGCGTACTCCCGCACTCACTGGACGATATGAGTTTTTGTCATTCCGCAGCCCTTCGGGCGGCCGCGCGTGGCTAAAAGAGATTCTCAAAACAGTACAATCAGCGGCTGATGTTCTGGACTCGGTCGATGAGGACAAGCGCTGGATAACTGTGGCGTTCACTTGGAACGGCCTCAAGGCTTTAGGAGTGGACGAAACGTCGCTCGCCACATTCCCAGATGAGTTTCAGCAGGGCATGCCCGCACGCGCAGAAATGCTCGGGGACACTGGCGCTAATCATCCTGCCAACTGGGTTGGGGGACTTGCGAGCGCGGATCTTCACGCCATCGCCATCTTATTTGCCCGCGATGAAGCCGAGCGTGCGCGTTGTATTTCAGAGCACCAGGAGCTCTTAGCGGACTGCGAAGGCGTTGAGGAGCTCTCATCCCTAGACCTCCTAGCGATCCCTCCATTCGATACTGCTCACGATCACTTCGGTTTCCGCGACCGGCTCTCGCAGCCAGTCATCGAAGGCACCGACGAGGTGCCCACGCCCGGCTCCGGCGCGCCACTAAAACCAGGGGAATTCATCCTCGGCTACCCGGACGAGAACGGACCGCCCGTAGACCTACCGCAACCAGAAATCTTGTCTCGAAACGGCAGCTACATGGCCTATCGCCGCCTGCAAGAGCATGTCGGAAGTTTTCGTGACTTTCTGCGCCAGCATGGCGAGACGCCAGAGGAGCAGGAACTCGTGGCGGCAAAACTTATGGGTCGATGGAGGAGCGGTGCTCCACTCGTGCTGGCTCCGGATAAGGAAGATCCTGTGTTAGGCGTCGACATGCAGCGAAATAACGACTTCAACTACAAAGAAATGGATCCGCATGGATATGCGGTGCCCCTCGGCTCGCACATGCGTCGCATGAATCCTCGCGACACTGCAGCGAACATAAACCGGCGCCGCATGATCCGCCGCGGTGCTACTTATGGTTTGCCTCTTCCGGAAGACGCTCCTGACGATGGTACTGACCGAGGCATAGCGGCTTTCATCATCTGTGCAAGCCTAATTCGACAGTTCGAGTTTGCGCAGAACGTATGGGCCAACGACCGCAATTTTCATGAGCTCGGCAACGAGCGCGATCCGATCATCGGCATGCAGGACGGCACGCTCGAATTTAAGATCCCTAAGCGGCCCATTCGCAAAACGATCACCGGCCTGCCTGCCTTCACTACGGTGAGGGGCGGCGCGTACTTCTTTCTGCCTGGGCTCAAGGCGCTGCGCTGGCTGGCCGACTTAAAGGCGTAAAATAAAGCGGGGCTCGTCGAGTTGTCAGACCGACACGTCGCGTCCACGCATCGTAGGTGAAACAAATGGCGGATCATGGTGCAGGACCGAGGGCTACAGCCAACCCCGAGATCGACATCACCGACTTATTCGCCTTTCCAAGCCCCGAGCGTCCCGGCCACCTGGTGCTGATAATGAACGCTTACCCGTTCAAGCATATCGAAGCCACACGGCTCCTGTTCTCGGACGCCATCGACTACCGGATCCGCGTTCGCCCGGTGCGCATCGCGGCTACGGGGCCAGGCGCCGCATTTGCGGTCGGCGAGCAGGAATGCTTCTTCAGCTTCACGTTCGCCGTTCCGAGGCAGAGCGGCAACCAGCTGACCCAGACCGGCACCTGCCGAGGCCCGTTGGGCGAGATTGCGGTTCGCGTGGGCGATGAAGCCGGCGCGCGGGGTGACGGCGTCCATGTCTTCGCTGGTTGCCGGCTTGACCCGTTCTTTGTCGACCAGCTGTTTTCGGGCGGGCTCAGAGTGACACGCAAGATCCCCAAGATCACGGGGATCAATTCGGTCGAAGGGCAGAACGTCCTCAGCATTGTCGTCGAGGTTGAGCATGCGAAGCTGTTTGGACCCGACGCGGGGCCGCTG
>DASTQY010000304.1:0-9230 GCA_035761525.1 Nitrospira sp.
AATTAAAGTCTTCAATAACAACGTCGAGAAAGCGCTCAAAGTTGCGAAGAAAAAGCTTGCCGGAGAAGGACTCTTTCGAGAACTGAAACGTCGGCGGTATTACGAAAAGCCGAGTGTCCGCAAGAAAGCTAAACAGCGGGAAGCACAGCGCCGCCGTCAAAAGTGGCTGTCCAAGCGCCGCCCCGAATAGTCCTCCGTCTTATCAGTCGCCATCCGCCACCACCAGTCTTGTTTCGCTTCTCTCATGCGTCAGGACCAGATCCATGAGGCGATCCGGATCCTCAAACGGGAGGTCCGGCAGTGGCAGGAACCGGTGGTTGGTGTGATTGCCAGAACCTCTGCTCGGGATCCCTTCCGCATTCTCATTTCCTGTTTGTTGAGCTTGAGAACAAAAGACAAGACGACGAGTGAAGCCAGCGCCCGGCTCTTCGCTTTGGCATACACACCCGGCAGGCTCCTGAACCTGCCGCGGAGAACCATTGAGCGCGCAATTTATCCGGTGGGATTTTACCGAACGAAGGCAAAAGCTATTCATGCAATTTGCCGTCGGCTCTTGGATGAGTATGGGGGCACGGTGCCCGATTCGATCGATGAGCTCGTCACTCTGCCAGGCGTCGGCCGTAAGACGGCCAACCTGGTGGTCACGGTGGGCTACAAGAAGCCAGGTATTTGCGTGGACATCCACGTTCACCGCATCAGCAACCGCTGGGGATATGTGAAGACCGCGAAGCCCGAAGAGACTGAGCAGGCGTTACGCGTTAAGCTGCCCAAGCGGTATTGGATCATCTTCAACGACTTGCTTGTGCCCTATGGGCAAAACATTTGCCAGCCGGTGTCCCCCTTCTGCAGTCGTTGCAAACTGGCGGGGTTCTGCGATCGCGTTGGAGTGGTCAGGTCGAGGTAGGACTAGAGCGAGCGGCTCGTCACAAGGCAATCAAATAAACAGCTTCGTTTCTGCGTCTGCCGTCAGTGAGAGAATCGCAGGCAAGCCCATCACTTCGTCCACCTGCTTCGAAACGGCCTCGCCGTCCACTCCCATGTATTCCAGACCGGCACTGCAAGCGATGATGCGAACCTTTCCCACCAGCTTGGCCTCCTCGAACATCTGCGAAATCGTCGGCACTTGCTTCTCTTTGAGCAAACGTCCCACGGTTTCCGCCGAAGCGGAATATTCCGGAGGAAAGTCGATCTGATCAAACTTGCCTTCCGCCAGCTTTTTGATAGTCCAGAACAGCAGGATGACGATGACGTCCTTCCCCATCGCGGCTGCGGTCAGCCCGAGCGTCGCCACCTGGTGAAGCTTATCGTAGGTGGCGTTATGGGCAAAAAGAACGAACTTCGGTGAAGGGAGGCTCATGCTCACTGTTTGGGAACCCTCGCTTTGACGCTGTTGATATAATCATTGATCGCCGCGTCGACTTCCGTAGGGGCCAGCGGCCGGTCATGTGTTTCACTCTCATCGAGGAGATAGGTGTCCCGCTCTTTTTCCTGGCGGACGATCACCGTATTCTCAGGTGTGACCTCCACCAACATGAACCATTCGCGAGGGCCCTGGGTGATCACTACTTCCTTACCTAAACCCTTCTTGCTGATCGCAATGACGAGATCATCGGACGCCGCAGACAGGACTGGGGGAAGGCATACGGTCGCAATCAACCAAAGGAGCACCCAACACAGTAGCGATGTGAGCAGGGTCGCGCGCATGGCGCGATTATAGCTGCGGCCATAATCCCAGTAAACCTGCCGTCGAGTTGGTGATCTGCGTCCCCGTAGGTCGCATGTTCGCCAGGTCGCGTGTTACGATGCCGGCCCGATGGATTGGCTCCTTTCGTCAGTGCAGCAATATGTGTCCACTGAGACCTTGATTTGGCTTACTGTCCTGTCGATTATCTTTTTCGTCGGTACATTGATTGCGATTCCCTTCATTCTGGTGCGCTTGCCCGCCGACTATTTCGACGTGCGGGTCCCGCGTCCTTGGATGCAGAATCACCATCCGGTGCTTCGGGTTGTCGGCCACATTGTCAAGAATGCTCTGGGCGCGGTGTTTGTATTTGCCGGATTCTTGATGTTGTTTTTGCCCGGCCAGGGCATCCTGACGATGCTCATCGGAGTCTCCATGCTTGACTTTCCTGGGAAGCGTAAAATTGAAGCGAAACTGATCGGTCAACCGACCGTATTAGGTGTCATCAACGGCATGCGGAAGAGGCGCGGGAAACCGCCGCTCATCCTCGCACCGGACTCGTAATCCGAAACGGGCCTGAATCCCTATTCCGACTCCCCGATATTTATGTCAGAAGCTGCTGTCTCCAGCCGCCCGACACTCTATTTGATTGACGGGAGCGCGTACGTCTATCGGGCCTTTTTTGCCTTGCCGCCGCTGAACAATTCCAAAGGCCTGCAAACCAATGCGGTCTACGGCTTCACCACGACGTTGATGAAGATCATCCGCGAACACCAGCCGCAGGGCCTTGCAGTCGCCTTCGACGAGCCCGGGCCCACCTTGCGACATGAGACCTACAAGGCTTACAAGGCGCAACGGCCGCCCATGCCGGAAGGGATGAGTGGGCAAATCCCGTATATTCATCGCATCGTCGAGGCGATGAATATTCCCGCCGTCAAGCTGGCCGGCTATGAAGCAGATGACCTCATAGGCACCTTGGCCTGCCAGGCAGAGCGGGCGGGGTACGACGTGGTCATTGTGACGGGAGACAAGGACATGTTTCAACTTTTGGCGCCGCACATACGGATCTACGATCCGGTGAAGAGCAAATGGTTCGGAGAAGCGGAATGTCGTGCTCGTTTCGGTGTCGAACCGGCTCGGGTCGTGGAAGTCATGGGCCTGATGGGAGACAGCACCGACAACATTCCCGGAGTCAGAGGGATCGGCGAGAAAACCGCCATCAAATTGATCACGGAGTTCGGCACGATCGAGGAACTGTTGCGACGTCTGGATGAGGTCACCCCGCCTCGCATCAAAACCCTCTTGGTTGAACAGGCCGATAGTGCCCGACTCAGCCGGACACTTGCCACCATCGACACACAAAGTCCGGTCGCGTTTCAGGCCGACACGTATCGGGTCAAATCTCTGCATCATGACCGCTTCGCCGACCTCCTGCGCGAGTTGGAATTTACTACCCTACTCAAGAATCTTCAGCCGGCGGAAGGCCGGGTCGAACGGAAAGCGGTGAGCGTCGCGTCTCTTGAAGACCAAGCTTCGATCCGTCGCTTCACCCACGATCTGCCTCCAGGCGTTCCGCTGGGCCTTCAGTGCCTGCTTGCAGGCGGATCCGGCATGCAAGCGGACTTACTGGGACTCGCGCTTTCAGTTGAGGGCAGGACAGGGTTCGTACCGCTCAAATCCGACCCACTTGAGCACTCCTTGGCGGCGCTCTTGCGCGACAGCGGTCGGCAGAAAGTCATTCATGATCTCAAGGCCGCACTACTGGCTTGTCACCGGGCGGGACTCGTTCTGAACGGTCCTTACGTCGACACCATGGTTGCCGATTACCTCCTCAATCCCAACCGCCGCGACCATCAACTTGAAACAATCGCTCTGGAGGTGTTGGGTGAACGACTGGAGACCTCAAAGGAGAAGTCCGAGCAGTCCCTGTTCGAAGTGGAAACGGCGTCGCGGGAAGACGTGGCCCAATCCGCTGCAGTCCTGGCACGTCTCGGCCCCGTCATGACTCAACGGATAGCAGAACAGGGAAGCGGGAAGCTATTTGCCGAGGTCGAAATGCCGCTCGTTCCGGTCTTAGTCGAGATCGAGCGAAACGGGTTCTTGTTGGACGTCGAAAAGCTGCATGCGCTCGGGAAAGAATTGGATCGAGAACTCGAACGCATGATGGACACCATTGCCGGCTTGGCCGGAGGAGAATTCAACATCAATTCGCCGAAGCAACTAGCCACCGTGCTCTTCGAAAAGCTCGGACTCAAACCTGTGCGAAAAACAAAAACGGGGTATTCGACGGATGAAGACACGCTGACACAACTGGCCCTTCAGCACGAACTGCCTTCCCAGATCCTGAATTGCCGCAGCATGAGTAAGTTGAAATCAACGTACGTCGATGCGCTGCCGCAATTGGTCAACCCGCAAACACGAAGACTACATACCTCCCTGAATCAAACCGTTGCAGCAACCGGGAGGTTGTCGTCGACTGAACCGAATCTCCAGAACATTCCGGTCAAGGGTGACTTCGGGTTGCGGATCCGGGAGGCGTTCGTGGCGCCGGACGGACACGCATTGCTCTGCGCCGATTACAGCCAGATCGAGCCGCGAATTCTAGCGCATTTGTCGCAGGATCAACGGCTGCTGGCCATTTTTGCGCAGAGCGAGGATATCCACTTGGCCACGGCGATGGAGATATTCAGTCTGCCGGCCGATCAGATTACGAAAGAGATGCGGCGAGCAGCGAAGACCGTCGTCTTTGGTATTGTCTACGGAATCAGCCCCTTCGGCTTGTCGCAAAATATCGGGGTGCCACAAGCAGAGGCTAAGAAATATATAGAAACGTTCTTTGAACGGTTTCCTGCGGTCCGTGCGCTCATGGATCGGAACATTGCCGAAGGCAAAGTCAAAGGGTACACGACAACGATTCTTGGCCGTCGCCGACCAATTCCGGAATTACAAAGCGGCGATCCGGTCCAGCGCAGCTTCGGCGAGCGCATGGCGGTGAACAGTCCGATCCAGGGCTCTGCGGCGGACCTCATCAAAGTGGCCATGATCCGCGTCCACCAGGCATTGCAGGAACAACTGCCGCAGACAAAGATCATCTTGCAAGTCCATGACGAACTGATCTTTGAGGTGCCCGAAGCCAACCTGGAGGCTGCGAAGCAACTCGTCAAAACGGAGATGGAAGCGGTGGGGCAGACGCTCGGCCTTTCCGTCCCGCTCAAGGTCGATCTCGGAGTCGGCAAAAATTGGCGCGCCGCGCATCCTTAGTGATCTGCTCTGTCCGACCTCGCTTCTGACACCGACGTTCAAACCTGTGCCGTATGTCCGAAATCCCCTTCAGGTCGCCCTGTGCTTTCACTGCTTTGCGCGGAGTTAGGGGTGGCACTCCTCTTGCCATGGCTCTTTCGTTTCCTCGTAGAGTGACCTCCAGAAAGAAAGGGACTCACATGATCCATGCTGTGGAATTGGACAGCCAGACCTCTTCGTTTGTGCGACAACTGGAAGAGCAGCGGCGAATTGAAAAAAACCTGATGGTGGAACGCGTCCGGGGCTCAAAGGAAGGCCTTGAATCTGTCTTTCACGACATCAAAGAACGGGTCGATGCGCTTGAACGGATGACCAACTCGGTGAGCACCAGCTATATCGCACCCATTGGTTGGAGCCAGTTGATCTTCGCAGGGACGGACGGCTTGTCTGCAGCCCCAACCATCGGGTTCGGTGATCGCGATGACAGCATCTGTAAACACGATCGGATTCGGTATCTCGAAGACGCAAATTATTTGCGGCTGAGTGCCAACCCTCATTACGTGGAGCGCGTGCTACCCAATAAGTCGGCGCATGCGCGCGCCGCCGCTAATCCATCGACATGGGACAACCTTGGCTACGTTCACGTCGGCTATTCGACTGCGCTCGTCCTACCGGCCTCTTTGGAGCCGACGACGGTCTCGATCCTGTCGCGGGTGAACACGCTGTTCAATTGGGTCGAGGTCAATGCCGTGGCGGACGATTGGTATGCTCATGTGGCGGCGACCGCTCGCCTGTGGGTGGCATATGATGGGGAATTTCGTCAGACGCCGCCAGCGCAATTTGTCAACCTTTTGGCGATGCCGAAGCAGGTCAAGACTCACCAACATATCGATTCGCTGGCGCCAAGCGCAGCGCTGGCCATGCAGTTGGAGGTGTCACCTGGGAGCGGGACGACACTCCTCATGTATGAGACCATTGAATTGGTCGCGACCACTCCCAACGCCCATGCCTACATTGACGGAGTGTTTGCCTGGGAACCGGTGGCCGTTCAGTTGCGGGAAGGGTGACCAGGGTCTGAGGAAGACTACGACTGATAGAACGTATCGACGATGTGTCCGGTGTTGAACAGCATGGCATCGCGCCTTGTGTAGGCCGCGTGGCCGTAATAATGATCGCGGGGATTCGTGGATCCGGTTGAGTCTTTGTAGTCCACAAGCAAACAGCGGCCTTCGCTGGGGCAACGGATTGCGCGCCGCGCACATTCCAGCCAGCGCTCGAAGCCATCGAATGGCTCCACCATTTCCCAGGCCGCCTTATTGGCGGCCTTCGCCTGCTCGGTTTCCGGAAGCGCGTCGCTGCCGGCCACGGCATGTTCCTGCACATAGTCGCCCCCCCATGCGATCGGCATCTCCATCGTGATCTGAGGCAACTCCATCTTTGCAAGCCAGGTCTTGGCGTCTGTACGGAGATTGCGATGGTTCACAACATGGAGCAGCTTCCCGATTCCCGAAGGGTCCCATCCATAGCGCACCGGCTGCCCAAAGGTCACAATGTCCAATGAAGTGCCGTTCAGCAGCGAACCCGCAGATAGGAGCGGAGCGAGTCTGTTGATCACCGCTGCCAAGTCCGTTTGGTTGGTCTGTTCGGCGTAAGATGTGAGGATGGCAAGCAGCCTTGGTCTCCCGGTAATAGCGCTCGGGCAGAGGAGGTTTGATACCAGTGCGAGGACGAGGCCGGCCTGACCATGCGCTTGAATGAGGATGCGATCTCCAGACGCCAGCTGATGCAACTCGCAATGCATGCGGAGCTCTTCGAGTACACGCACTGCGGCCACAGCCCTCCCGAGGTGATGATGCTCGGACGACCACAAGAGGCGCACGCATCTTATGGATGTGGACGCTTTGTTCAGCGCGCGTTGCAGCATGCCAAGTGCCGTCTCTGTAAAGTTCCCGGCATCGCCGACGTGGTGGTCGATGAGCTGCTTCGTTGCTTCGTCGTTGGTGAGCGGTGGTCGGAGCCCGCCGGGCAAAAGCGGGATCCCATTCGTTTCTTGGCGCATGGCGGCGAGCAGCGCATCGAGTCCCGAAACCCCACGTGAGTAGCCTCGTTTGAGTCCGCCCGCGTCATCGAGGCGCTGGGTCCCGAAGACATCGGTGCCGTGGATTGCACCGTGTACGAGTATGACCGAGCGCACGCCGGCACGACCCATGGCCGACCCCAGTCTGACCATTTCCGCCGTCCACTCCGGGGAGTCCGGTGGCGGACCGGCCGTAAATTCCGCGGCGGCTAACCGCTCTCCCGGATGTTTTCTGGACAGCTCGTCATGCTGAAAGTTGTTCTCAATCGGCATCGTATGATTTCATACTCGATCTCGGTGGCGCACTGCAATGGAAGGATGGTTAGCGGGTGATGACAGGTGTCGATTCCTGACGGTCGATGAGGGGCCCAGGTTGCAAGATTTTATTTTTGGGCATCACCGCGGTCGCAGAGCAGATGTTCTTTTCTACATCAATTTGACGATCGACGATCTTCACGCCTTGAAGGTATTCCTGCACGATCTCTTCACGAGTCAATTCGATGTCCTGATCGACGCTTCTTCCCGACCGTTCCCGGACACGGTCGATCATGTGCTCTTTGACTAAGACCCTAATTTGTTTGGCCAGATCAGTACGCGCAGACAATTCGGACACCCGCTGGCACACCAGGACACCTTTCGCCATATCGCCTTGGCCTTTGCCTATCACAAATTCATCTGGTGAAAAGCCGGCTTCATTCCGGCTGTCGCCAGGTAATTCATTGTTGGAGGTAATGAAGCCAGTTTGCTGTTGCTGAAGTTGCTGGAACGAGTGCTCGCCGTGGCTCCTGACGCTACCTGAATCTGAGACGAGAGTCGGAGGCATCCACGATGGCGAAGGGGTTCCAAGCGCCAGAGCTGCCACCAGGAGCTGTAAACCGTTCGTCACCGATTATCTTCCCTTTCCGCCCCCACGACCGCCGCCTGCTCGGCCGAGTCCGTACCCACCACGTCCCCCTCGTCCGTAACGGCCCGGACCTTCCGAAAACCGAGGAGCAATATGGTAGGGCACACGCGGGACGAACAGGGGCGATTGAATGTGATTAGGCGCGGTCGGCACTGCACGCGTGACTGGCGGCTGTCCTGTCGGAGGGACGTTGGTCGGTGGCTGGAGGAACTGTCGCAGCGACTGAATGGATCGGGAGCCCTGCTGAATGTCTCGTGATCCTCTTGATGGCGCCATGGCTGTCGGGGCTTGTAAAAATTGCTGGAGTGACTGAACGGACGGCGAGGCGGGTGGACGAGTCTGCCCGCCTGCCGGTGCATTGCCAGAAGCGGGCGGGGAGAGCGGGGTCAACCGCCGCATGTCTGTGAAGGTCCGGGTGCCGACTCGAGTCGGGGCTTGAGTAATGCCGCCTGGCTGATTGCCGAGATGCACGGGCATCGTTGGTGTCGTATGGGAAATCTCGTTGAGTGTCAAAGGCGTCGTTCGAGCGCCCGGCTGAATCGGGATCAAATGAGTGGTTGGGAGAATGGTTTGCGTGGCTGCGGCCGGCGTGCTTGTCACGATGACCCGCTGGGCGGCCGGGACATGAGGACTGCCCGGATACAGTTCCCGCGCCATGGTCAGCAGCATGTGTGGAGGTGTTATGCCGACCCACTGAGACGGATAGGTCACCGGTCCCACCATGACCCAGTCAGTCCATGCTTGCGAAACCATTGCATTCGACTGCACTCGGTCCAAGAGTTCTTGCCGCTGGAGACTGGCTTGCTGAGCCTGCTCGACCGAGACGGCGACGGCTAGCGATTGAGTGGCCAATTCCAGTTCCTTACGCAAGTCATCGATGTCTTGTTTCAATGCCGCGAGTTGCTGTCGCGCGTCCTCATTTTCACGAAGGGTAAGGATCGCTTGAGCCACCTCTTCAGTGTCAATTTGGGCTGTAAGATCAACGGTGATGATCACGGAGTCACCGTCGAGCGACAGGTTCGTCTGTTGATCGTGAACCACAACCAGTCCGGCAGTGTATGTTGTGATCTCATCCTTGGTGACGTCGATACCCTCCACGACCGTAATGCTTTCCAGATAGGTCGCCACCTGTTCCAACGCATTTCGTTTGGCGGCTTCCGTTGCCAGACGCATGGCATCTTCCTTCGTATCGCGGTCACCCATTCGATATTCACCCTGGGACACGACGATACGGATCTCGGCGGATGCTATTTCACCGAGGCACAATAGAAGGATCGTGAAGCAGGGAAGCGAGAAGAGAAGAAGGAATGACCTTCGCGGCGCAAATG
>DASTQY010000305.1:0-2238 GCA_035761525.1 Nitrospira sp.
AGTGCGCGATTGAGCGCCGCAGCTATCCGCCCGGTCAGCATGGGCAGGCGCGGCCGCGCATTTCGGACTACAGCACGCAGTTGCGTGAGAAGCAGAAATTGCGGCGCATTTATGGCCTTCAAGAAAGGCAGTTCCGGGGTGTCTTCGAGCGGGCCGAGCGCCAGTCGGGCGTCACCGGCGAGGCGTTGCTGCGATTGCTCGAATGCCGTCTGGACAACGTGGCGTACCGCCTCGGATTCGGGGCGTCCCGCAAGGAGGCGCGACAGCTCGTGGGACACGGCCATGTGACCGTCAATGGCCGGAAGAACAACATCCCAGGGTCGCAAGTGCGTCCGGGCGACGTGGTAGCGGTGCGGGAACGCAGCCGCAGCCTGGCGTCGATTCAAACCGCGCTGGAATCGGTTGAAGGCCGGGGCATTCCTGAATGGTTGGAACTGGACAGGGCCGGTTTCAAGGGCACGGTGCGGGCATTGCCGACGAAGGACCAGATCACGCTCCCGGTTAACGAACAGATGGTCGTCGAATTGTATTCGCGGTAACGGCAACTTCATACAACGCCGGCTTTGTGCAGAGTGCATCGCAGAAAGTGCGGCGGCTGACAGGATGAAGGGGGACTCATGATTAAAGCGATGAAAGATTTTCAAATCCCGATGCGGGTTGAAGTGGACAAGGAAACCGCTTCCGCCACCTTTGGGAGATTCACTACGGAAGCCTACGAGCGTGGCTTCGGCACGACCGTCGGCAATGCCCTGCGCCGTGTCCTGCTCTCATCCCTCACCGGAGCGGCGGTGACGACCGTGAAGATCGAAGGCGTGCTGCACGAGTTTTCGACGATTCCTGGTGTGACGGAAGACGTCACGTCAATCATCCTGAACGTCAAAGGATTACGGTTGGCCTCACACACGGACAAGCCGAAAACGATCCGATTGAAAAAGAAAGGACCCGGTGAAGCCAAGGGGTCCGATATCATTCATGATGCCGACATCGCCATCCTGACACCCAATCTTCACATTGCGACACTCGACAAGGATGCCACGCTCGACATGGAAATGACGGTCAAGCATGGGCGCGGCTATGTACCAGCGGAACGCAACAAAGAAGAAGGGTTGCCGATTGGCGTTATCGCCATCGATTCCATTTTTTCGCCGATCAAGCGCGTGAACTTTCACGTTGAAAATGCCCGTGTCGGCCGGATGACCGACTATGACAAACTGACCCTCGAGATCTGGACGGACGGGACCATCTCGCCCAGCGATGCCTTGTCGACTGCCGCCGGGATCTTGCGTGACCATGTGGACATCTTCATCAATCCGGAGGCCAGAGTGGAAGGCCGCGCTGAGTTGAGCGGCGACGACGCCCAGCGCGAAATCAACAAGAATCTCTTCCGAAGCGTCAATGAGTTGGAGTTGTCCGTGCGCGCAGCGAACTGCTTAAAGAACGCCAACATCAAGACCATCGCGGATCTCGTGCAGAAATCAGAGGCCGAGATGCTGAAGACCAAGAATTTTGGCAAGAAGTCGCTGAATGAAATCAAAGAAATTTTGACGGATATGGGATTGAGCCTCGGGGTCAAGCTGGATGCAATGGCCTCAGGCAGCGGTTCTAAAAACGAATAGAAAGAGGGCACCGTGCGTCACCGAAAAAAAGGCAGACAGCTGGGGCGCCAGACTAAACACCGCTGGGCCTTATTCAGAAGCCTCGTCACCTCGCTACTCGAACATGAGCGGATTGAGACGACTGAAGCCAAGGCCAAGGAGATTCGTGGTTTTACAGACCGCATGATCACGCTTGGAAAGGACGGCTCCCTGCCGGCCCGCCGGCGTGCGTTGAGCTTCCTGCGCAGCAAGGACGTGGTCTCCAAGCTTTTTAGCGATGTGGCCGGACGGTTCAAGGATCGTCCCGGCGGATACACCAGAATGGTAAAGACCAGGCGGCGGATCGGCGATGCGGCTGAACTAGTCGCGATTGAACTCGTGGCACGCGCCGAAGTCTCGACCTCAAAAAAGCCCGGGTCGACTCCAGCCAAGACAGACAAAACGGAGTAGGTCTCGCCTCGAGACCTACTCGCGACGCGCGGCTTGACCGCCGTCGTGTGATCAATCAGAACCTCGCCTCAGCGCTGCATGTTTTTTCGTTGCTAACGGTGCGCAGAGTTTACTTGCCATCAGTCGGATGCTATTATCGTGCCAGGATTTTTCTCCTTGAGGCACCGGACGGAAACATTGTGTGGCAGCGTTG
>DASTQY010000306.1:0-2666 GCA_035761525.1 Nitrospira sp.
AGCAAACGACACCCGTGATCAGAGGCTGGAACTGTGCCGTTAGCGGACTCTAGGTCGATGCACCTCACGCGTTGGGCACGGAAAGGAAAGATAATCTCTTTGGCACAGGTGGCCCTACGGAACCGAGTGGATGTCCATCTCGGCGAGCACGCCGTAATGGTCAGACGGCCAGAGCGTCGTCCCGTCCGGCAGGTGTCCCGGATGATCGAGCACTAGACGGCTGGATCGAACTGAGGCGGCCCGCTGCCGGCCATTCAACAGCAGGATGAAATCCACGCGCCGCGAGACCGTAGGTTCCGGTGATTTAATCCGCTGCCACACCGTTGGTCCCACTGCCTCGGGATTGGCGAGACGGTATGCATCCATGAACCCTGCCTCATTTCTGAGCATCGTGAGAACCTGGGAAGTCTCCGCGGTGTTGAAGTCTCCCATGAGCAGCGAGGGACCGGCGCCAAGACGGTCGCGGACGATCTCGCCGACGCGTTCCATCTGGCATTCGTCGCCGCGGCCTGTGTGTGTGGAAAACACTTGCAGCGGTCCCCACACCGTGGAAAGCTCAGCGTGGAGCATGATGCGGGGTTCCAGCCATTTCTTGCAGCGCGGCAAATCATAGACATGAGATGCCGCGATGGGAAATCGACTTAGAATGGCTGAGCCCTCCTTGAACCCCATCATGCCGACGACAATGCTGTCGAGCGGCCACAGGCCGAAGACATGTTCGGTGGCCGGTTCAAAGACGACGTGGAGGCCGAGAGCCTTGGCGAGACGCTCTGGAACATTGCCGTGTCTGCGGCTGTCCGATGCCTCTTGTACGGCGATGATATCCGCGTCCAGTGTCTTCAATTCGCGGATGGTCATCTCGAGTCGTTCTTCGAGATGGGTATCGCCGTCGAGGAAGCCTGAGCCGGCTCCATCGTGCAAAAGATTGTACGTCACGACGCGCAACGGACGAACGCCGTTCTCCGATTCGGCAATAGCCTGGGCTGTCACATCACCAGTCAGATACGCACTCAGGAGAAGAAGCGCCGGCAACAACCACTGCATCATACGTGGTGAAAGAGCATGGGGGAGGATGACGTCATGCGCATCCCTGTGATTGTACTCTTTTCTGCCTGCCTGGTTTGCGGGTGGCTTCCGCTTGGCCCCTGCATGGCTGCTCATGCCGATGCGGACGCGCATGGAATGAAAGCGGGCCAATGGACGGGGGGAGCGGGGTTGGGCTTTCTAGGCAACACTCCCGACGGCGTCTTGGAATTCGGGCTTAACGGGCATGTCGAGTATGTTGTTGCCGAGCGATTCTCGATCGGGCCATTGGCCCAGTATGCGGGTGCCGGCAACGACTTTCTGTTCGGTCTCTCAGCTCAAGCAAAGTACTGGTGGGACATTCCGGGATCGGAAGGCGCCACCAAGTTTGTGCTCCAAGGCGGTCTCGGATTTGTCCGTGCCGGCATCACAGACACGGACAGTGGAACGGCGAATACCTATGGATCGTTCTTGATTCCGATCGGTATTGGCATCGATCATGCCGTGAGCCCGGGAAAGGCGCTGACAGCTGATTTTCTTCTCAACTTCACGTCCCTCGGTGAAACCGTTCGCGCCGGCGGGCGTGAATTCGATCTCCACACGAATATTATGCCGGCGTTCTATCTGGGTGTCCGCTTCTGAGGCCAGTTCCCGCGGGGCGCGGAAGGTTTTGTCATGGTTGCGGACGAACGAACTTTCGATAGACAACCGGCATCAGAAAGAGCAATCCGAGTACGGTAAATGCCAGGAGCAGCCGGGGCGAGGCCAGCTCGGCGAGCGAGTTAATGGTACCGAGCTGGCGCCCGGCAAAGGTGTAAGCGAGGCTTCCCGGAATGATACCAAGCGCAGTGGCTGCCACATAGGTGCCGACGCTGATTCTCGTCAGCCCGGAGAGCAGATTCACCACGAAAAAGGGAAATATCGGAACCAAGCGCAGCGTGAGCAGGTACAGAAAGGCGTTCCGTGCCAATCACGCCTGGAATGCCGCGAGCCGGTCTCCAACACGTTGTTCGACCCAATCACGGAACAGGTAGCGGGCGGCGAGAAAGGCCAGCGTCGCTCCTGTTGTAGCTCCGATGTTGACATACAGGGCGGCCAACAGGGTTCCGAAGAGGAATCCACCCATCAGTGTGAGTAGGGTTGCGCCGGGAAGCGAGAAGGCTGTTTGTGCAATGTATATCAGTATGAACAATAAGACGGCTTGCGCGTAGTGCTCCTCGGTAAAGGACAAAAACTTGTCGCGGTTCGCTTTCAACATGTCCAGCGAGAGGTACGCCATGAGATCAAAAAAATAGAACGCGCAGATGACTGCAAGGAAGACGGCTGCGACGATGAACTTGCCACGAGCGGAGGGCCGGCTCGAGGATTCGGGTATCGGCACGTGCCGGTCACGAGACATTGCAACCCTCCTCAATTGTCCGTACCGTAGTTTACCCAGATGGGTGCTTCGGGCATCGTACCTCACCGTGTGAGGTGCAGACCGCCGGCCCGCCAATGATTGCCGGTTTGCCGCGGGATGTCGCCGTCACTTTTCTGAACATTGAGGTGTGCTGGTGCCTTGATGGATAGGGGTGGATGAGCCGCCATCATAATGGACCACTTCCTGACACTCAACTGCCCCGAGGTACCATGAAGCTGTCGTC
>DASTQY010000307.1:0-3357 GCA_035761525.1 Nitrospira sp.
CCCTATATCGAAATCAGCAACATGCGGTTAGGGTTGAGCGTCAAACCGCCGCGCTTTCAGTACGGCGTGCGTATCTGTCCTGAGCCGGACTACTGGGGAGGATTGAGCGGCTGCACATACCAGGAAGGAGTGTCTTGGGGAAAGTTCGTGCCGCCCGAAGAAGGCGGGCGTTTTGCTGAAGTACTGAGCGATGCCACGGTCGTCTGGCCGTTGCTGATGGCCGGCTTGCTCGAGCGGACCAAGGCAAAACAACCGGCTCGGACATGAAGGGGACGACTGTTGTGCACTCGGCCTTGCTGTTGCTAGTCTGGGGACTACTGCTGGGAGCATCCGGCACAGACGCCCGACCGGTGACCGATGACGGACGTGTACAAGGAAAACCTGATGCGCCGCTGACGTTGATCGAATATTCTGACTTTACCTGCGGCTATTGCTTGAAGTTTTTTCAGGAAACCTTGCCGCGGTTGCAGGCGGCTTATCTTGATACGGGGAAAGTAAAATTCGTTTACCGCGACTATCCTCGATCCGATCGCGGTGTCGGCGTCGAGGCGGCTGTCGCAGCCCGTTGCGCCGGAGCGCAGGGGCGCTATTGGGCCATGCATGATCGGTTGTTCGGCGAAGGGAGACGGTTGGATTCCGGGTCCTTTAAGCGGGTAGCCAAGTCTGTGGGATTGGACGAGATGCAGTTTGGAAAGTGTTTCGATGAGCGGCGGTACCTGGAATCAATTTTTCAAGACCGGCAGGAGGCGAATCGTTGGGGATTTCACGGTACACCGGGATTTATTTTGATGCAGACCGTCGCTGGCCCGACAGAAAAGGTTCCTGCCGTCGCAATACCGGGGGCGTTTCCGTTTGAGGCCTTTGCTGAAGAGATCGATCGTATGCTGTCCAAGGTACAGGGGTCGTAGTCGTCACCGCGCAGCCGAGATCGAACGAGAATTACCCATCACGTTCTCCATACACGAAGGATTACCGTATGTCTGATACACAGTCTTTCTGGCCTGTCCCTCAGCGCGATGGTGAACCTCCCTTCTGGGTGTGCATGTCGTGTCTTTCAGAAGCGTTCTATCGCAAAGTCCCGATGCCGGATTGCCCTAATTGTCACGGGGTGTCCACCTACGAAGCATTTGCGATCGAAGCCATCGCCGATTGGGGGACCGATGACTTGGTCGCCAAAGCCAAGGCTTCTGAACAAGCGGCGAATGTCGAACCTGCGTCCGCATCCTCAGTGGAGTCTTCGACGTAAGCCGATCGCCCAAGCGGAGTGTCTTTTTGCAAGGACCACGTCCATTCCTTGTCGGCGGCCAATGGCGCCAAAGTGACACACGCGCTCCGGTGTACGATCCCTTCACCGGGAAAGTCCTGGCTGAGGTTTCGCAAGGCAGCGAGGCCGATGCCGAGGATGCCATCCAATCAACGGCCGCTGCGACTCAACCGATGGGCGCGCTGCCTGCGCATGCCCGATTTCACCTTTTGCAACGCATTGCCGGAGCGCTCTACGATCGACGGGAAGAATTTGCCAGAGTCATGACTGGCGAAGCGGGAAAGCCCATTACGGATGCCCGTCGGGAAGTCGCGCGTGCCGTTCAAACCTTCACCATCGCAGCGGAAGAGGCCAAGCGAATACCTGGCGAGGTGATCCCGCTCGACTGGACGCCCGGCATGGATTCTCATCTGGGCATTCTTCGTCGGGTTCCGATCGGGCCGGTGCTCGGAATCACGCCCTTCAACTTTCCGTTAAATCTTGTGGCCCATAAGGTCGCGCCTGCTTTGGCTGCCGGCAATCCGATATTGATCAAGCCGGCGCCACAAACTCCTTTGACTGCCCTGCTGTTGGCTGAGGTGGCACTTGAGGCTGGAGTTCCGCAAGGCGGTCTCAACGTGTTGCCCTGTGACAACCGCGTCGCTGAGCGTCTGGTCGTGGATCCTCGCTTCAAGCTCTTAAGTTTCACCGGCAGTGCGGCGGTCGGATGGATGTTGAAGGCCAAGTGCGGCAAAAAAAAAGTCGTCTTGGAACTGGGAGGCAATGCCGGCGTCATCGTGGAACAGGATGCCGACCTGGATTTTGCGGCTCAACGCTGTGCGAGCGGAGGATTCGGCTATGCGGGGCAAACCTGCATTTCCGTCCAGCGCATTTTTGTGCACCACTCGGTGGTTGATCTCTTCACGACGAAGCTGTTGCTCCAGGTGGCCCGTTTGAAGGGGGGCGATCCCAGCGACGAGGCGACGGTCGTTGGCCCGTTGATCGATCAACACGCGGCGCATCGCGTCGAAGAATGGATCGGAGAAGCAGTCGCCCAGGGTGCACGGGTGCTCTTAGGCGGCAAACGCATGGGTTCCGTCGTGGAAGCCACCGTGCTGACCAACGTCACGCCGACAATGAAGGTCTCTTGTCAGGAAGTGTTCGGTCCAGTGGTCACCGTGACGCCCTATCGGCAGTTTGACGAAGCTCTTCAGGCCATGAACCGTTCCGAGTATGGGCTGCAGGCCGGCGTCTTCACGCAAGACGTCAACAAGGTCTTTCATGCCTTCCGCCATTTGGAAGTCGGGGCCGTGCTTGCCAACGAGATTCCGACGTTCCGGGCCGAACATATGCCTTACGGGGGCGTGAAGGACTCCGGCCTAGGCCGGGAGGGGTTGCGCGTATCGATTGAAGAGATGACCGAACCCCGATTCCTCGTCTTGAACGTCAGGCCGCCGTCGAGTGCATAGCGAAAAAAGCAGTCAGGATATTGCGATCCGCGGACATTCTTGATACAACAGCGACCCTGTGCCTAGAAAACTCGCGCCAGCCTTGACGTTTGTGGCCGACTGCAATGCCGACCGGACGAAGCAAGGGAGAAGGAGACGATGGTACCTACGCACATGTTTCTGACAAGAGGAGTCGGCGTCCACCGAGAAAAGCTGGCGTCCTTCGAGCAAGCACTTCGCAGCGCCGGCGTCGCCTACTGCAACCTCGTCAGCGTCTCGTCGATTCTCCCGCCCAATTGCAAGATTATCCCCCGGAAGCGCGGCGAAAAACTCCTGAATCCTGGCGAAATCACGCACTGCGTCATGGCGCGTTCAGAGACCAACGAGCGTAACCGTCTCATTTCCGCGTCGATCGGATTAGCGATTCCGACGGACCGCCGCACATACGGCTATTTGTCCGAGCATCACGCTCACGGAGAAACCGACGAAGAAACGGGGGAATATACAGAAGACCTCGCTGCGCAGATGCTGGCCACGACGTTGGGGGTGGAATTCGATCCCAACATCGCTTGGAAAGAACGAGAACAAGTGTTTAAGATGGGTGGAAAGATCGTGCGGACTCTGAACATTACGCAGTCGGCCATTGGAAAACCCGGCCGATGGACA
>DASTQY010000308.1:0-2304 GCA_035761525.1 Nitrospira sp.
CACGAAACTTGGACTCAACGCGCAGCTCGGACTCCGTTATTACCTCACCAGACATGTCACGATGTTCGCCGAAGGAAAATACAACCACGTGCGGTTCAATTTCCCGGAAACTCCGCCAGGCAGCAGTTTCAATCTGTTCGGCTTCAACGCCACATACAACATGGTTCACGTCGCCTTCGGCGTCAGCTATCATTTTTGATCGAAGACCCTGGTTGTACAGTTGGAAAAGAGACGGGTTCCGTGTAGATTGCACGGATCCCAATGAAAGTCTGCCCGTCATGCCGGCGTGAGTGGCCTGAGATCTATCGCTACTGCACCCATTGCGGCAGCCAGATGGATGGGACCCCTCGACCGATCGCTCGCGCATCCATCGTTCCGGAAGGCCTCAATCTTCACATCTTGTATGGCATGGTGGCTATTCTAGTCTTGGCTCTCCTTTTCCCGCCGTGGGAGACACCTCCGGCACAGCCTCCCCAATTCTTGGGGCTGCATTTCATCCTGGCGCCGCCGACGCCTGATGCCGTCGTCAGCCGGCTCCTGATCACGATCGAGCTGGTGACGATTGCCATCGCGGGCCTCTATGGAGCGTTTCTGTTTCGCAGCGGGAGGTAAGAGGATGCGTGTCCTGGTTCGGTTGACGCTCAGTCCAGAGCTAATGTAAGGCACTTCGCGGACCCTCCGGATTTCATAAATTCATCCAAAGGAACCGGGTGTGGCAGGTACCCGCGGCACTCGAGCCAGGTCATCGTCTCTGGACAACCGTCCGGCAGCACCACGTGCTTCCCCACGCAAACGGCATTGCAGGCAAATTGGAGCGCTTCCTGCTCAGGAACAGGAAGCCTCGACGCCGTCGGGATACGATCAGCAATTGCTGCCTGCGCATAGCGGTCAAACGCCGCCGGATAATAGAGGAGATCTCCCCCGCTCAAAGGACAAAAGCAGGTGTCGAGATGGTAGAACCGGCCGTCAATCAGTTCCAGAGGGAGGATCTCTTTACCGAACAATTCGCTGAGAACAGGGAATGCGCGGATGTCCGAACGCTGCCTGTATCCGCCGAACCAGCCATCGTGGAACCCCAGCAGGTCGCCGGCCCCTTCGAAAAACATATCCGGGTCCAGCGTGATGATTTCATACCCCTGGTCACGGAACCAGCCTTCGTAATGCGCCTCTTCCCGTTGCCGCTCCGGGTAGCGAAAACGGCTGGGAACGGCCTTGCGGCCGACCACGACGCCCGCATTGGCGGTAAAGACCAGATCTGGAAGCCCGGGAACCGGCTTCATCCGTTCCACCACCGCGCCAACGTCCCCCTCGAGGACCTCCATCAGCCGGTGCCACTGTCGAATGGCTTGTTCAGGAGCGACGACATTTGAACGTCGCATCCACGGATTGATCTCATAGTCAATGCAGAAATAGTCCGGCGGACAGACGAGTAACCGGCTCATCCTTTCCACCCTAGTTCTCTCGCCACATCGCGCAGAAATGAGGCAGCATCCATCACAAGTCCTACCGCTTGGAAACTGCCGCGATCGGCCAGCTTCGTCGGCACTGCCGGATTCACGTCGACGCACACCGTCGGGATGGTCGCCGGTAGGAGATTGCCGGTGGCGACCGCGTGAAGCGTAGAGGCGACCAGCAAGGCGAGGCCCACGCCGGGGATCGCTGCACGCATCGCAGCCTGCGCCGCAACGGAATCGGTGATGACGTCCGGAAGCGGCCCATCGTCTCGAATGGTACCGGCCATTACCGTCTGCACTCGCTGTCTGACGCAGGAGGCCATGATGCCTTGTTTAATCACGCCGGTCTCGACGGCTTTCGCGATGCTGCCGATGCCGCGAATGCGGTTAATGGTGCGCAAATGGTGCTCATGTCCGTGCGGCACGACCCTGCCGGCCGAAAGTCCATACCCCAATGAGGTGCCATACAAATCGGCCTCCATGTCATGTGCCGGAAGCGCATTCCCGCAGAACAGGACATGGACAAATCCTTGGTCGATGAGCCAGGTCAGCGCATCGCGCCCTCCGGCATGGATGATCGCAGGCCCTCCGGCGACCAACACCTTGCACCCGGATTTTCCGCCCCGGTGACCGTCACGCAGCACCTCCATCCGTTTCGCTATGTCGGCGATAATATGGCCGTGGGGCCGCTCGGCGGATACCTGCGACTCCATGAAACTGAATACGTCACGCTCTTGAGGCCGTTGCAATGGGACCACGCGGATTCCCGTTCGGCCAGTCACCACTTCGTCACCGACTTTGACGCCGGCCATCGGTACGGCGAAAGCTTTGGTCCTGTCCTTACTCACCA
>DASTQY010000309.1:0-6625 GCA_035761525.1 Nitrospira sp.
TTCTTTGCGAGTATTTCTGATCCACGTTCGCGACCCGCAGTTTTACGCGCTTCCTGCGAAGACCCGCGCGAAAAACGGCAACATCCGCGTGATGGGCTTTCCGCCCATCGGGATCATGTCGTTGTCCGCCGTGGTGAAAGCGGCGGGACACGAATGTGTGATGTTCGATCAGGCGAACCCGGACACACCCAACGACGTCATCGTCGAGGCCATCAAACAGCAGAAACCGGCGCTCGTCGGCCTCAGCTTCCTGAGTACGACCAGCTATCCGTATGCCAAGATGCTCGCCCGGCAGATCCGCGCCGCCGATGCCACGGTCAAGCTCGCGTTCGGCGGAGTGTTCGCCAGTCTGAATGCCGGCCTCGTCAAACTCCAATGCCCGGAAGTCGATTTCGTCTGTCGCGGGGACGGCGAACAACTGCTGCTCGATCTGCTCGCCCAGATGGATGCCCCCGAGACGGTCGGCGGCCTGACGTGGATGAAGGACGGCCAGGTGATGACCAATCCCGGCCGTCCCATGGAACGGCACCTCGATCAGTGGCCCTTTCCGGATCGCGAAAGCCTGCCGCTGGATTTCGTCGAGTCGATGCCGCTGGATGTCCCGGCGGTGCTCTCGATGGAGCGGTTTACGACCATGCAGACCTCCCGCGGCTGCCCCTGGCCGTGCGTGTTTTGCGACATTCCGATTTTTAATGAAGGCAAATGGCGGGCCCGCAGTGCCGCGCATGTGGTCGCTGAGCTCAAGTATCTCGAAGCGCACGGCTATGGCGCCGTCTATTTTGTCGACGACCACTTTCTCCTCCAGCCGAAACGCATTGAAGCGATCTGCACGGGGATCCAGCAGGAACACTTGAGGATTCAATGGGGCATCGAAGGCCGGGTCGACTCCGTCGCGCAGCATCTCTTCCCGGCGATGGCCCAGGCCCATTGCCGGACCATCATGTTCGGGATCGAGAGCGGCAGCCAGCGGATTTTGGATCGGCTCAAAAAGGAACAAACCCTGGACGAAGTGACCCAGGCGGTGACCAATGCCAAAAAAGCCGGCATCGAAATCGTCCACGGGTTTTTTACCGTGGGGAACCCCGATGAAACCGTAGAGGACATGAAGGCGACGTTCGAGTTTGCCGCCCGCTTGCCGCTGGATACGTTCGGCTTTAACCGGCTGTGTGTGTACCGCGGCACCCCGCTCTGGCAAGAGTATGTGAAACGCGGGCTCGTCCAGGATGCGACGGATTGGTACAAGTACTTCAAGTGCTCGGAAATCGACCCCACCTGCCTGCCGGGGGAAGTGATCAATCGCGTCCGGCAGGCAGGGTTAAAACGGCTGTTTCTCTATAAATTCGTGCACCACCCCCGGCAGACCTACCGCCTCCTGCGCCGGTTTCTGCGGTTCATGCCCGTCAAGGACGTCCTGTATCTCCTGTTTAAGCCGTTCCTCGGCCAAAAGACAGGCGCCACCAAGGCGGAAGTGCTATCGCGGGCGGTCGAGCACGCCGAAATGAAAGACGCGGCAGCCCAGTTGACGCACCTGAGCGACGAACGGCTGCTGGATGTGCTGGAAACGGCTCGGCAGGAACGCGTCCGCCTTCAACGGGACTCCGAGCAGCGCAGAGAAATTCCCATGGTTCCCGCCCGGTGATCACCATTCATGACGAAAATGTCGATCCTTTTCGGCCAGAGTGTGCGTGATTCCAATCGCTTCCCGAAGGAAGCCGCCCCGGGCTGACGTCCCACTCACCCGAGAAACACTGACCATCATCTCCAATAAGGGTGGTGCATGTTGATTTAGGTTCTTTGCGTACTCACTCTGCATAGGCGAACCTCGCCAAGCAGCTGGGCGACGATGAAGCAATTTTGCAAACTCACGGACCTGACTCTGTTTTTTCGAGGGAACACTATGACCAAAGCACCACGCATTCGAGTACTACTTGTCGATGATCACTCGCTGTTTCGTCAGACCCTGCGCAGTCTATTAGCTCCGTACCCCAACCTCGAGCTTGTCGGCGAAGCGAGTGATGGTCACGAAGCCGTCGAGAGTGTGGCGCGACTACAACCATCTGTTGTCGTGATGGATATCCATCTGCAGCGGATGATGGACGGAATCGCGGCGACTCATCTGATCACCAGTCAGAATCCAGGGGTGGCTGTTGTTGGCTTGTCCTGTGATACCAGACAGTATGTCGTCTCGGCGATGCAGCAAGCAGGGGCTTCCGAAGTGCTCGCGAAAGAGCAGGGCGCTGATGACGTGTATGGTGCGATTCAGAGGGCGTCAGCGTCAATGCCGGATGAGTAACTTAGTGTGCTGTTGTCCCTCCAGAGCTATTACGGGACTCGAAAACACGACAAACTGAAGTCCGCTGTGATCAATAGCAGTCGTTCATGCTCAGGTTTCTTGGGCCTCCTCGCCCGAGTTCTCACTGAGGGAGGCATAGTGGCGTGCCCACGTCAGATACATGTGTCCGCTGCCGTGCATTACCTCAGCGCCCTTCAGCAACTTGTCGACCACCTCGTCAGCTTTTCCTTCCGCCGCGAGGTCTGCGGCGCGGCGTTTCATTGCGGGGGCTAATGCGGCCATCAATGTGGCCATCTCCCCGATGAGTTGCCCCACCTCATTTTCCACGGGATCCGGGTGGACTCCTGTTGTCTCCAACGTCTCTCCCCTTGGTGCGTCTTTTCCTTCGGAGGGGTGCGGATACAGGCGCTCGAGGCGATCGATGAGCATCTGCGCCTCCGGCGGGCTGGTGCGTGTCGGTTCGCTGGACGGGTGATCCCAGGTCAGCGTTTCGATGCCTGCTTCGATGAGTGTCACGCGGATGGTCTCCACCATCGCCTCCACGGTCATCTCCGACCACGGCCGCAAGTCTAACACCCGCTCCTCGGGCTTGCGCGGCGGCGGGCAGTCATGGATGAGCATCCAGCAGCGGTCGAAAATCGTTGTGCGAAGCCCGTCCGGGACGTTGAGCGCGGGCAGGCGAGAGGTGCAGAGTGCCGTCACAAGCAGGACGAACTGAAGATCAGGCATGTGGGGACGATGGAGATCTAGCGTCTGCATGGGGTGTCCCGTCTTCTTCTCAGAGCTCGGCGTGGATGTCGAAGAACGCGTCAACGCTTTCGAGCAATCGCGCTTTGATTTCGTCCGGCGTGCCGTTAATGACGTGTAAGGTCATGTGTCCTTCCGATCCGTCCGGTAGTGTCACGGACACATTCGGATGCGCCAGCTCCGGAGCCGTACCCTTGTCCAGCCGCATGCCATAGCCCAGCGTGTATTGCGAGTTGACGGGCGTGAGAGCTTCTGTGTGATTAGCCATGGATGCTCCTTCTGCCCTATGGCAGTGTGTTGAGACGGGTGACAACGCCGTTCATTCCATTTCGTGTTTGCGCTGTAGGTCATACCGACCCTCCTCCAATCTAACCCGTGAAAGTGAGAAAGAGGGCTGCAGGGGAGCCTTCTCAGACTCATGCCGTTCCAATCGCCGCCGCCGGCTTCTGATTAAACTCCTGGGATCCATACCGCCCCAGCTTGCCCAAGGGCCCGTGCTCCACGACGTCGCGGTGGTCCTTGGGCATGAACGCGTCGAGTCTCGGTAAAAACAGCACATTGTCGAGACTCATCCGATACCTCGCTCTCTCGCTGAGCCGCAATCGCCTCGGTGGATTTACGCCTCTTGCAACACCGCCTTCGCGGCCGCCTTTCTCTCCTTCGCCTTGGCGGCGAGATCCGCCAGCAGCGCCTTCGCGGGATCGCTGACGTACTCCTTAAACGCAAACCGCTCGTTAGGCTTTTCTGAATCACGCATTTCCTGCAAGCCTTCCATGCTGTCCTTGCCGATTTCGAGGATGCACGGGGTATAGAGCTGGACGTAGGTCGGGCCGATTTCCCGGGCAATCAAGACCGCATTGCGGATGACTTTCTCGACGACCGAGGGCTTGCTCACCGTGCAATTCACGATGTAGTGACACCCGGATTCCCGCGCGATCTCGGGGAGGCGGACTTTATCGAAGAGTTTTCCGACGGGGGCCATTTTGGCCACGAAGCCCTTCTGCATCAGGCCGCTTTCCTGCCCACCGGTATTGGCGTACAACTCGTTGTCGAAGCAAATGGTCGTAAACTTTTCCTGGCGGAACCAGGCTTGGAGCGTCATGTCCAGGCCGATGTCCACCGTCGCGCCGTCTCCTGCCAGCACGACCACATCCTTGATGCGATTCGGAAACCGGACCGTCAAGGCCCGCTTCAGGCCGGAAGCCACCGCGTTCTGATTGCCGAACAATGAATGGATGTTGTGGATGGCGACGTGCGGAAAGACCAGGCTGGTGCAACCCGTCGAGCCGACCATGACGGTATCTTCCGGGTTGGGAAGTGCGGCCAGCACATAACGAAACGCCATGGACTCGGGACATCCGGCACAGAGTGAGTGCTGTTCAATGAGTTCCTTCGAGCTGCCGATGTCTTTCCATCCTCGGTCTTCCTTGCCATAGGTGGCATGGTTGACGAGGTCCTGATAATCCAATGGCATGATGTCGTAAAGATCCGGTGATATGGTAATGCGTTCCTTGCTCATGGTGTCTCCTTGTAGAAGTCCGATTGCGCCGTCGCTCGGACAAGTGTACGAATGGGCTCTACCGCGAAGTGATGTATGCCGCAGCCACCAGCGCTCCTGACATGCATACCAAGAAAAGTGCGAGCAAGAGTTCCGGTGCCATGTGACGAATAAAGTCCATCTGCGACAATCCTCGATCGACTTGCGTGCCGAGGCAGTGTCCTCGCCAGAGGAATGGCATTCGCCTCCGGTCATGCGAAAGCACGGCACGCGGTGTAAAGATATTCGGCGTAGAAGCGGCGGAGACCAGGAAATCAATCGCGCAGGAGGAGGGGGGACGCGCGAGGGATAGGACAGTCGGCGTGGCTCAATACGTCATACCTTCACGCTAAGCGCTATAGACACAGGTGTCAAGCGGTATAAAGGGTAGCTGCGTTATTAGTTCGTCATTGTGATCGACTAATCCGACTCTCTCATATTATAGCGCTTGACTCCCTGACCCATTGCGCCCAGGGTTGTTGGTGAGGTGTAACACTCCGTTGACTGTCCTATCCTCCCGCTTCCTACTCCTTCCCAGCGAGACCGATTCCCCAGTCTCCGCCGTTTTGATACACCGGGTGCCCTGACTCATTTGCCTGTCCGGTTTCCTGATCCGCTGATGGAGGCGGGGAAGGCTCCGGCCACTGCGTCAGAGGCGGTCTATTCACACTCGCTTCCATAGAGAGGAGTGAACCATGCTGTACTATGCACTAGTCTTTCTGACGGTCGGTCTGATAACCGGCGCCCTGACTATCACCGGAATGTCTTCGTTACCGGTCGAAATTCCGTTGGTGTTGTCGTTGACCGGGATCGTGTTGGTTGCGACATATATGTTCATCAAACGCACCGCTCGGATTGCGTGACGAGGCTGCGGAAGAGGATGAAGCTGATCGACTCAATGCCACCACGAACCATACGGGAGCGTGAGGAGGTGCACGATGGTCAAAAACAAGGTTTCCAACCCAACAACGCCGGGTGTATCGGCCGGCACATCCGAAGGCAGTCAGGAGGATGAACAGTCCGATCCGCCCTTTCAGATATCGAGGGCCGGATGGGAATACGAGCGCATTGCCCGGCGGGCCTACGAGCTGTACGAACAACGAGGGCACCAGGAAGGCCGGGACGTGGAGGACTGGATGAAAGCAGAGCAGCAACTGGCCCGCGAAGCGGGGAAGTAATCACATGAAGCGGTGATCGAATGGGAACTCCATTCGACATTAAAGGAGACGAGCCATGAACACACTATTACGGTGGGACCCCACCAGCAGAACTCGATGGAACCCGTTCAAACATCGCGATCAAGATGAATTGGAAAGCCGGTTGGCGACGCTGCTTGCGGGCCGGGAAGCGACGGCGAACGGAGGGAATGAGGCCCTCACGGTCACCCAGTGGTCGCCGCTGGTGGACATCACCGAGGATGACAAGGAATACCTCATCAAAGCCGAGTTGCCGGACATGAAGAAAGAGGACGTACGGCTCACGGTGGAAGACGGCGTACTGTCAATTGCCGGCGATCGGAAATTCGAGAAGGAAGAAAAGGGAAGAAAATATCACCGCATCGAACGCGCCTACGGGAGCTTCGTTCGAAGCTTCTCCCTTTCGGAGGATGCGGACGGGCGCAATGTGACCGCCAATTTCAAGGACGGCGTGCTCCAGGTGCATCTTCCCAAATCCGTCAAGGCTAAACAGAAAGCTGTGGAGATCAAGGTTGGCTAGTGGTGCTGATTCGTGGGCGTCGGTGAAGGCTTCGTACGCGCGTGCGACGATGGAGTCTTGCTGACGCTCCACGCAGATCCTGTCCAAAGGGATTGAAGAGCACGCTCATCCTCGGAGGCCGACCGGGGCTGGATGAGCGGCGTCCACGGGTGATAAGGACCATCATCTCCCTTCTTGCCAAAAAGGAATGTACACCATGACTATCGTGAGTGAAAATTGGGCTCTTGCGGCAACACTCTTTGCCCTTATGATGGGCATCCTCGGAGCCTATTTCGTGCTGCTTTGGTATGTGTTGGGTAGTCAATAAGGACGTAGACTATTCATCGTTGAAT
>DASTQY010000310.1:0-23811 GCA_035761525.1 Nitrospira sp.
CCTACCCGCAGCCTTGTCGTCGACCTACGGACGGCCGCTACGGCGAAAATCCAAACCGCATGCAGCACTACTATCAGTATCAGGTCGTGCTCAAACCATCTCCGGACAACATTCAAGAGTTGTATCTCGACAGCCTTGCCCGGCTTGGCATTGATCCCAAAAAGCACGACATTCGATTTGTCCAGGACGACTGGGAGTCGCCGACGCTCGGGGCCTGGGGATTGGGATGGGAAGTTCGTTTGGATGGAATGGAAATTACTCAATTCACGTATTTCCAGGAGATAGGTGGAATCGAGCTGAGTCCGATTACCGGAGAAATCACCTACGGCACCGAGCGCATCGCGATGTACCTGCAGCAGGTCAACAACGTATTCGATCTGACTTGGACGGACGGCATGAGCTACGGAGACATTCACCACGAGACCGAAGTGCAGTTCTCTCGCTATAACTTTGAGCAAGGCGATGTCGCGATGTTGATGAACGCCTTCCAATCATACGAAGCCGAATGTAAACGGTTACTCAGCCAGAGCGATCAGCGGTTGACGTTGCCGGCGTATGACTACTGTATAAAATCTTCGCATGCCTTCAATCTGTTGGATGCGCGGGGAGCGATCAGTGTCGCCGAGCGCACCGGCTATATCGCCCGCGTCCGGGCGTTGGCCCGGCAATGTGCCGAGCGGTATATCGAGGAGCGGGCCTCAATGGGCCATCCGCTCATCAAACACCATCAGGCGGCTCGTGCGGGGAGGCGGCCGACAGCCGGGGTGGGCCGGAGCACCCGACGATGACGCGCCGAAAAGCGCCAACGGGTCGGTTGCAGGTGTCTTCCGCCAGCGGCGCCGAGCTCTTGTTCGAAATCGGCGTCGAGGAACTTCCATACCAAGTGATTGCTCCCGCGATGTCGGCACTGAAAGAGGTCGCCGGCCGTCTTCTCGAAGAAGCCAGGCTGACGATCGAGTCGGTCAATGTGTACGGCACCCCTCGGAGATTGACCCTCGTCATGAGCGGGCTTGCGCTTCGTCAGACGTCCGCCAAGAAAGAAGTGATGGGTCCTTCAAAAGTTGTGGGGTTTGATTCGCAGGGGCAACCAACGAAAGCCGCAATTGGATTCGCCGCTGGACAAGGCTTGTCTGTCGAGCGCCTCGAGGTACGGCGAACCGCTAAAGGTGACTATCTGTTCGCGGTGAAAGAGGAGGCAGGGCGACCGACGCAAGCCGTGTTGTTAGAACTCCTTCCTCAACTGATGGGTAAGCTCTCATTTCCGAAGGCGATGAAATGGAATGAAACTGCCACCAGGTTTGCCAGGCCAGTGCGTTGGCTCATCGCTCTGTTCAATGGGGCCCTCTTGCCGATCGAAGCGGCAGGGATACGAGCTGGCGACCGGACCTATGGGCACCGGGTGATGGGGCAGCGCAAGCCGCTCGTGGTGCGAAACTATGAGTCCTATCGCAGCGGTCTGGAACGGGCGGGTGTGCTCGTCGATCCGGTGACCCGGCGACAAGTCATCGAGCAGCAGCTCCACCAGATCTGCTCCAGAGCCGCAGTCGAGCTCAACGCCGACGAATCGCTGATGGATCAGGCCGTTTTTACGACCGAATGGCCGTGCGCCCTGCTAGGCAGTTTTAAACCGGAATATCTCAGCCTGCCGGAGGAAATTTTGATGACCTCTATGAAAGAGCATCAGGGATTCTTCTCGGTGCGGGACAAAACAAGTGGGAAGCTCGCGCCGCATTTTCTAGCGGTGGCGAACAACCGGCCTAAAGATATGTCGTTGATTCGAGCAGGAAACGAGCGTGTGCTCGCTGCCCGGCTGGCCGATGCCAAGTTTTTTTTCGACGAGGATCGCAGAACACGCTTGGAAGACAGGGTGAAAAAGCTCAGCGGTGTCACCTTCCATCAAAAGCTGGGCACGATGGGACAGAAGGCGGAACGCCTGGTCCAACTGGTGGCCCTCATAGCCTCAGGCATCCATCGCGACTCGGAGAGTCAAGACTTTGTGAATGCATGCCGAAGAGCGGCTCATCTTAGTAAAGCGGATCTCCTCACCGGCATCGTAGGCGAATTTCCCGAGCTTCAAGGCATCATGGGTGGCGAGTATGCCAAGCATGATGGAGAGCCGGAAGCCGTGAGTCAGGCGATTCGCGAGCAGTACCTGCCGAAGGCGCTGGAAGGGGAATTGCCGCGATCTCTTCCCGGACTGGTCTTGTCGCTTGCGGACCGATTGGACACCACCGCCGCATTTTTTCATGTCGGCATGGTTCCAACCGGCTCGGAAGATCCTTTTGCCCTTCGGCGTCACGCAACCGCGATCGTGCGCATTGTTCTCGAAAAAGAGCTTCGCCTGGACCTTGGGAAATACATCGATTACGCACGGACACTCCTTGTTGACAGTGGCATCAAGGGAGCTCCCGATTCCGAACAGCACGGACGTCGGCGCGTAACTGATTTTGTCTTCGAGCGCGTGCGGCATTACGGGCGCACAGTCCACGCGTTCCGCGACGACGTTATGGATGCCGTCTTGCGGCAGGTTTCCGCCGGACCGATCGATCTGGTCGACCTCCTGCTAAAGCTGAAAGCGGTGCAAGGGGTGACGGCCAAGGCGGATTTCGACCCACTCATCGTCGGTTTTAAGCGCGCCTCTCGGATCATTGAGAAAGAACAGTGGGATCGTAAGCCGGTCGATCCTGGAATGTTCCAGGAAGCGGGTGAACATGAATTGCATCGGCAGATCCGTGCCTGTCAGCATGACTTCCAACAGCATATGGCGGAGGGCTGCTACGACAGGGCTCTGGACGCTCTCGTCCGGCTCAAACCGGCGATCGATGCGTTCTTTGAAGGCGTCATGGTGAATGTCGAAGATGCGGCACTGAGAAGCAACCGGTTATCGCTCTTGAAAGACGTCAGCGACTGTTTTACGTCGTTCGCGGACTTTTCTCGGATTGTGGTACAAGGAGGCTAGAAGAAGGCAAACGCCCGGTGGTCTCCTTCGCTCACCGGAACCCCAGGTGAAGTGCGGCCCTTCGCTGGCGCAGGTGGACACCAGCCGGCTCCTCCCGCTGGAAGATGAAGGTAGAGGATGATCGCTTCATCTGAGTACGACCTTGAAGAGAAGCGTGCGGCGAAAATCCGACGGTTTGCCAGCGTGGTCACGGTCGGGCTGATCGTCTTCTGCAATGTCCTGCTCTTGTTCGGAGTCTGGGTGAGCGGCGTCAACCTCGACGAATTGGTGAAGACGCCCGATCTGTTCGATGCGAAAGAGGATGTCTGCCTCCGGCTGAGTTGGGAGCGTGTCTCCGGAGCGGCGGATCCGGTGCGACTGTGTTCCGAATGGATCAAACTGGCTGATCCATCCGGTAAACCGCATCAGTTGGCCAAGGACATCGCCGTCCGGCGAGGGCCTGACGGCCAATATTACGTGGATCGAGGCGTCAGGCCGGACTTTCGTTTGCTGGGATTGGCCCTGTTCGTGGGTGTGGTGTTGTTGTTCGGCATGTGGGCGAGACGATATCTCGTGAGCCGCTATCGGCTTCAGATTGGGCCGGCGGACTCCCGCAGCTCGTCGGGCCTTCACTGACAGGTGAAGGAAGGAGAGAGATCGTGGCTAAGAAATACGTGTATTACTTCGGAGACGGAAAGGCTGAAGGCACCTCCAATATGAAGGAGTTGCTGGGGGGCAAAGGGGCGGGATTGGCTGAGATGACCAACCTGGGCATCTCGGTTCCCCCCGGTTTCACCATTTCAACGGAAGCCTGTGTCGAGTATTACAAGCTCGGCAAGAAATATCCGCCCGGCATGTGGGAAGCGTCCCTGCAAGCGCTCAAGCGTGTGGAACGGTCAATGGGCATGGGTTTTGGCGATCCCGAACGGCCGCTGCTGGTCTCAGTGCGGTCGGGAGCCCGTGCGTCGATGCCGGGCATGATGGATACAGTCTTGAACGTCGGACTGACGACGAAGACGGTCGAAGGTTTGGCTGCCAAGACCAGGAACGATCGGTTCGCGCAGGATAGCTACCGCCGGTTCGTGTCCATGTTCGGCAGCATCGTGATGGGGGTGCATCGTGAACATTTCGAAGCCATTTTGAAACACAAGAAAGCCGAAGTGGGAGTGACGCATGAAACCCATCTCGACGCCCGCCATCTGCGCGAGTTAGTCGCCAGCTTCAAGGCGCTGGTCAAGGAAGAGACGAAGAAAGAATTTCCCGACGAACCGCTCGATCAGCTGCGCATGGCCATCAGTGCCGTTTTCTCGTCCTGGTTCGGCGCCCGAGCGATCACTTATCGACGGCTCTATGGTATTCCGGATTCCTGGGGAACGGCGGTCAATGTGGTCGCGATGGTGTTCGGCAATATGGGAGAAACCAGTGGAACCGGGGTGGCGTTTACGCGCAGCCCAAGCTCAGGGGACAAAGCCTTTTTTGGCGAATGCCTTATGAATGCGCAGGGGGAAGATGTCGTTGCCGGTATCAGAACACCGTTGCCCGTCAACGCATTGGCCAAAAACGTTCCGGAGGCCTATCGGGAACTCGAGCAGACCTACAAAAAGCTCGAGAAGCACTACCGCGACATGCTCGACCTGGAGTTCACGATCCAGGAGGGCAAGCTCTACATGCTGCAGACCCGCGTTGGAAAGCGCACCGGGATCGCCGCCGTCAAGATTGCGGTAGACATGGTGAAGGAAGGCGCCATTTCCAGGGAAGAAGCTGTTCTACGCGTGGGGCCGGATCAGTTGGCGCAGTATATGTATCCCATTTTCGACATGAAGGAAGAGTCGAAGGCGAATCCGCTTGGCAAGGGCTTGCCTGCAGGCCCTGGCGCGGCGGCAGGGAAAATCGCCCTGACGCCCGATCGCGCCGTTGATATGAAGGCTGCCGGCAGTCGGGTCGTGTTGGTACGCCAGGAAACAAGTCCGGACGATATTCACGGCATGAATGCGGCCGGCGGCTTCTTGACCGCCCGTGGCGGTATGACGTCTCACGCCGCGGTCGTGGCGCGCCAGATGGGTAAGGTCTGCGTCGCAGGGTGTGACTCGGTGGAAGTGCTCGACAGTCAAACTGTGAAGATCGGGGCGAAAACGTTCCGAGAAGGCGACTATCTCTCCATCAACGGCTCCACGGGGAACGTCTATGAAGGGGATATTCCGGTTGTTGATTCCGAAATCATTCAAGTGATCCAAGGCAAGTTGGATCCCAAGAAATCCGAAAAATATCAGCGCTTCTCCACGATCCTCTCCTGGGCAGACAGCCTTCGCCGCTTGCGCGTGCGGGCCAACGCGGATGTGCCGGAGCAGGCGAAGATTGCCCGCGGCTTCGGAGCGGAAGGAATCGGACTATGCCGGACTGAGCACATGTTTTTTGCCGAAGACCGGATTCCCCTTATGCAGAAAATGATTCTGGCCCGGACGACGGAGGAGCGGGAAAAGTATCTGGATCAATTGCGGCCGCTCCAAAAACAGGATTTCATCGGCCTGTACCGTGAGATGGAAGGTTTTCCGGTGACGATTCGGTTGCTCGATCCACCGCTCCATGAGTTTCTCCCCAAGCGGGAAGACCTGATGGTGGAAATTGCTCAGCTGGAACTGACCGGTAAGGACGCCGCGAAGCTGGAGGAAAACCGCCGACTCCTGGCGCGTGTGGAGGAGTTGCACGAGTTCAATCCCATGTTGGGTTTGCGAGGCTGCCGCCTTGGCATTACGATGCCGGAGATTACGCGCATGCAGGCGCGGGCCGTCATCGAAGCGGCCTGCGAATTGGCCAAGGAGGGAAAGAAAATTGTGCCCGAGATCATGATTCCTTTGGTGGGAATGGTTTCAGAAATGAAATCTCAAAAGGATCTCGTTCGTGAAGTCGCTCAGGAGACGATGAAGCGTTACAACGTCAAACTGTCCTACCTGGTTGGAACGATGATCGAGCTGCCGCGGGCCGCCGTGACAGCTGACCGGATCGCCGAAGAGGCCGAATTTTTCTCGTTCGGTACGAACGACCTGACTCAAACGACATTCGGATTCTCACGTGACGACGCGGCCAAGTTTATCGATCACTACAAGACCGCGAATCTCATGGAATCCGATCCTTTCGCGGTGCTGGACCGTGAGGGTGTCGGCTGCCTCATGAGTCAGGCCATTGCGGGTGGCCGCAAGACGCGCACGGGCATCAAGCTTGGCATCTGCGGTGAACATGGCGGGGACCCCAGTTCCGTCGAGTTCTGCCACCAGCTAGGGTTGGATTATGTCAGTTGTTCGCCATATCGTGTCGCCATCGCGCGCCTCGCTGCAGCACACGCTGCCTTGGCTGAGGCAGATGCCCGCAAAGCCGCCAAGGCGACGCTCCGAAAGACCACGAGGCGAAAGCAGTCGACCGCGAGGCGAAAGCAGCGATAGTCGACCGACATGGCACTATGAAGGTGTCTCCCACCACGGCGTCTAGACTTCTCAACGATCGGCTTCCTGATGTGGCTGGTGCTTTTCCGATCTTGCGTTGTGTGACGAGGCCTCGTGGATAATGCGGGCTGGCCACGCACAGGATCTTCATTATATGAAATTCGCGCTCGCCCTCGCGGCCAACGGCCGAGGTACGGCGAGCCCCAATCCGATGGTCGGGGCCGTCGTCGTGAGCCATGGACGGATTGTCGGCAAGGGATATCATCTCCGGCCCGGTCTTCCCCACGCAGAAATTCTGGCGCTGAAAGCGGCGGGGCCTCAGGCCCGTGGCGGCACCCTGTTCGTGACGCTCGAACCCTGCTGTCATCTCAATAAGCGGACGCCTCCCTGTGTGCCGGCCGTCATATGGGCGGGCGTGACACGCGTGGTGATTGCTCAGCGCGATCCCAATCCTCTGGTCAACGGTAAAGCTCTGAAGGCGCTTCGGCGCGCCGGAGTATCCGTTACGGTCGGCGTGGGAAAGTCCGAGGCGATTGAGTTGAATCGTGCGTATAATCACTACATGCGTACGAGGCGTCCTTATGTGCTTCTCAAAGCCGGAATGACACTCGACGGACAGATTGCAACGGCTTCTGGCGAGGCGAAGTGGATTACGAGCGTGCCGTCGCGAAGCGACGTCCACCGGCTTCGTTCGGAAGTCGATGCGGTATTGGTCGGAATCGGGACTGTTGTGAGCGACGACCCATCGTTGACCGCCCGGCTCGGTCCGCGCTTCAAGAAATTGGCGTCGGAGCAACCGCTGCGCGTCGTCGCTGACAGTCGACTCCGGATTCCCTTCAAAGCGCAGATTCTCAAGCGGCAACATGCTGCCAAGACGCTCATTGCGACCACTCGCAGCGCTCCTGCGGCGATTAGGCATGCCCTCACCAAGCTCGGAGTGGAGGTCGTCGTCCTGCCGAGTCTTCGAGGACGTGTCTCCCTGCCCGCCTTGATGACGGAACTGGGGAGGCGGGGAGTGACGTCGTTGCTCGTGGAGGGTGGGAGTGAAATCAATGCCGCCATGTTGCAGGCCAAGCTGGTCCAGCACCTTCGCCTGTACATGGCGCCTGCACTGCTTGGTGGCAGCAACGCAAAGGGTGTGATCGGAGGGAAAAGTCCAGCCCGTCTCGACGAGACCTTGAAGCTCAAACATGTGCGTACCCGATGGCTCGGCGGCGACATCGTGGTCGAAGGTGATCTATGAGTCCATGGCTGGCCGGCTTAGGCATTCTTGCGCTGGCTATCGGCTTGGAAACGAGCTTGACGCTGGCTCGAGTGGATCCGCCGGAAAGTCTCTCTTCGCTTGTCTTTCATTATCTCGATTCAGCAGACAGCGAAGAGGCTGAACGGCTCTTGCAAGTGTTGCTCAACCATCCTGATACCTCTGTCGAGCGCGTAACCCGGATCATTGAAACCGAACGCACCTATGAGGCTCAACCCATTGGAACGGTAGCCAACGAAGAGGTACGAGTTGAGGGCCAAACCTACGCAGTGGCACTGTCGATTCCGTTGACGTATCGATCCGCGAATGGGTACGCCCTCGTCGTGTGCCTGCACGGCGCCGGATTTACCGGCGACGTCTATCTGGAACGTTGGCAGGCACGGCTTGGCGAAGAGTATCTTCTGGCTTGTCCGACGTATCCAACCGGAGCCTGGTTTACGCGGCGTGCAGAGGAAGTCGTGCTGGCGACGATCGAGCACGTCCGCCGGCGTTATCATGTTGACCCCGATCGAATTTTTCTTACAGGCATGTCGAATGGGGGGATCGGCGCCTGGCTCATTGGCATGCACCATGCGCCGCTCTTTGCCGGAGTTGTGCCGATGGCCGGCGGGCTTGATGATGTGCTCATGCCGTTCCTCGCGAATCTTCGCAATACCCCCATCTACATGATTCATGGGGCGAAAGATCAAGTGATGCCGGTGTCATTAAGCCGGTCGATCTCACGCGAACTCACGGCATTGGGGTACGCACATGTCTACCGCGAGCACCAGGGAGAGCATCCGGTCGCAGGCGGCCACTATTTTCCCAGAGAGGAGTTGTCGGCGTTGAGGACATGGTTGGACCGTCAGCGCCGTGACCCTGCGCCGACGAAATTGACGCTCGTGCGCGAAGCCAGCCGCTTCCATCCTTTCAGCTGGGTGCGCGTCGACGCCACGGACGTGATCGCAGCGTTTTCGGATGATCTGATCGACAAGCGCGACCAGCGAATCAAACAACGCGAATACGCGAAGCTTGAAGCGGCCATCGTAGGGCCGAATCGTATCGAGGTGAGGACGAACCACATACAGCGCTATAGTCTCTTTTTGAACGATCGCCTTATCGATACGGCAAAACCGGTCAGCATCTGGACGAACGGACAACTCTCCTATGATGGTCCCGTGATAGTGTCAATTGACCTACTGTTACGTCAGGCACGACTCCGTCACGATCCCCGGCAGCTGTTTCCCATTCATCTTCCGGTGTTGGTTCCGAGACAGGCCTCATGAGCATCGGGGACCGGTTGGTACATGGAAACCGGTCAAGATGTTTCTGGCTCATTCTTGCGTTGCTCGGATCGGTTTCTCATACGCGGGCCGAGTCCTGTTTTGTGGCCAGTGAACAGTCGGGAATCGCATTTCCGTCTGAGAAGATTCCCGGTGACTGGACTTGCCGCCTCCAATTCGTCATCGATCACCACGTCAGTGCCAGCACCGTTGGCCCGTTGAAAACCGCGATGGCTGAGCTACTGTATCTGTACCTGCTCGACCGGCCACCGGTAGCGGCGGCCCTCATCAATCGGCTGGAGCTGGCAGACTACAAGTCCGAGGAGCGGGGTCCTGGGCGGTGGTGGGGCAGCGATGGGGAAGGAACGGAGGGCATCGTGCAGCTGGTATACCAGGATCGCACGACGCGGGTATATTACCTTGAAGGGACGCATCATAGCCGCTTGCTTCCCAATGTAAGCGGCAAGGCCGTGATCTTTCTTCGGATGAGACCGGTGAAGGACGCGCGCGGCTCCGACGCAATGGAAAGCACTATGGTGGCGTACACGGTGTTGGATAGCCGTGTTCTTTCCGGCTTCGTGTCGCTTCTGCGCCCGCTCGTCGATGTAACGGTGATACGCAAATTGTCTAAAGGCGTCGAAGTGGTGAACCGGTTGGGTCTCGAAATGAGCCAACGCCCTGACCGCGTCCTGTTCGAGGCCACAGATCCTCCTCCCTTGCCTGAGCAGGACGTGGCTTTCTTAACGCAGGTTTTAAGCCGCCGGCACACTTCCTCGGCCACTCCAAACTCCTCGCGTCAGGCGCCATGACGACCGCTCGCAGTTTTACGCTCCTCTGCACGATCGGCGTGTTCTGTTTTATCAGCTATAACATGGTACGGATGCCGGTCCTGGCGTTGTTCGCTGAGTCGCTCGGTGCAAGCCCCGAGCGAATCGGCGTGATCGTGTCAGTGTCCACTCTGACAGGCGTGTTGCTCAAGCTTCCCTCCGGCGCTCTTTCAGACATTTACGGCCGTCGGATACTGCTGCGCGTCGGCGTCATCGCGTTCGGTCTACCCCCGTTTCTCTATCCCTTCATCTCTGATTTGAATCTGCTCACATTGCTACGGCTCTTTCACGGCTTGGCGACGGCGATCTTCGCCCCCAGCGCGCTCGCTACCGTCGCCGAACTGTATCGCGAGCGGCGCGGGGCAGCGCTCGGCACCTATACGGCCTGTACACAGTCCGGAGCCTTGTTGGGCCCGTTCATCGGCGGATACCTCGCCTTTGCGGCCGGCTTTCCCTCAGCGTTTCTCACTGCCGGATTTTTCGGGTGCATCGCTATCGTCCTATTCTATAGTTTGCGGCTGACCCCGCCGCCTCCACGCAATCAGGAAAAGGGCGTGGCGCCGGTGGTGACGGAAATGTGGAAGGGGTTCAGTATTGTGGCTCGCAACCGCAAAGTCTTGATTACCAGTTCTACGGATGCGGCCAAAATGATCGCCAACGGAGCGTTGATGGCCTTTTTGCCTCTCTACGGCGTTGGAGTCGGCCTCAACGCTGGCGAAGTCGGACTCCTATTCACGGTGCAATCCCTGACGTCGTTCTTCTCAAAACCCATCATGGGCCGAGTCTCAGATCGAGTGGGCAGGCAGCCATTGATCATGCTGGGCTTGGTGATTTGTGCCGTCACGTTCGTCTGTATTCCGCATGTGGCGAGTTTTGCCGTGTTGTTGCTTCTGACGGCCGGGTTTGGTTTCGGGGAGGCGGTGGTCTCGTCTTCTTCCTCGGCCTTCGTGGCGGACAGCTCGGAGTTCAAGACATTGGGCGCAGGCATGGGGATGCAAGGAACCATTGGTGATATCGGCCACGCCAGTGGTCCGTTGCTGGCGGGTGTGCTCATTGCCCACACGAGTTATGCCTCGGCGTTTACGACCATTGCCGGCCTCCAGATGGCTGCCGCCGGATTCTTTTGGCTCACCATGAGAAAATAAATACCGCTATAATGGAGCGCCATGCGAGAAATCGCGACTGAAAACATTGTGATCGGTGTGCTTGCGTCGATCGGCGTCATGGTCCTGATCGTTGTGTTTGTCTATGTGTTGAAGAAACTTTTTGGTCAGAAAGCCGAATAGGCTTTCCTGGTTCACCTTCTCACAAATAGCCAGGACGAGAAGCGGGAATGAAGCGGGCGATAGACGCGTTCCTGGGAATCGATTGCAGAGTAGTCAGTGGGGCGAGACAAAGGAATCGCCGGGGTTGGGCGGGTTAGACTGGGCAGTCGCGGCGTCTCGGCGCCGCGGGGCTGGGCGGCTGAGAAAGGGCCATTTTCTAAATCTTGCTATGTTCACAGGAATCGTCGAAGAGATGGGTGCGGTGACCGCGATCGAAAAAACTCTCGCCGGCACACGACTGACGATCCTGGCTTCGGCTGTCATGGGGGATCTGAAGGTCGGGGACAGTGTCAGCATTAACGGGACCTGTCTGACAGTGGTGACCAAAGGGGAAACAACTTTCGTTGTGGACGTGTCCCCAGAGACCTTGTCCGTGACGACCCTTGGTGAGCTAGTGGGGGGTATGCCGGTCAATCTCGAGCGGGCCATGAAGTTGAATGAACGGATCGGCGGTCACCTTGTGGCAGGTCATGTGGACGCGGTCGGGAGTATCCGCAGCCGGCATCAGGAAGGGAATGCAATCGTCTTGTCCATCGAAGCGCCGCCTGATGTGTTGCGCTATTGCGTATCGAAGGGTTCGGTCACAGTCGATGGGATCAGCCTCACAATTAACGATGTGACCGACTATTCTTTCAGCGTCGCCATCATTCCCCACACGGCCACAGCGACGACGCTGGGATTGAAGCAAGTCAATGACACCGTCAACCTGGAATCAGACCTCATCGGCAAATACGTCGAGCGGTTGCTTCAGCAAAGAAGCCAGCTTCCGAAGACTACTCCTGTGATCGACAAGGACTACCTGAAAAAGCGCGGACTCCTGTAGGAGTCTGGGTCTTTTGGTGTCCCCGCCCATACCACTTCCACCTGTAGGCTCGATACAATGGTTCATGCGCTGGTCCTTATTCCCTTCCACACCACCGCCAGGGTTTCACTACCGGCCTGACTGGATCACAGAGGAAGAGGAGAAGCCGCTTCTGTCGCAGATCGAAAAGTTGTCGTTCTCGGAGGTCCGCATGCATGGCGTGACCGCGAAGCGACGTGTTGTCCATTTCGGATGGAATTACGGCTACGATTCGTGGACGATCGAGCCGACCGAGCCGATACCGGATTGGCTGATGCCTTTGCGCCTGCGGGCGGGTGCTCTGATGGGCGTCTCAGCAGAAGCGGTGGAAGAAGTATTAGTCACTCGCTATGAGCCGGGTGCCGGCATCGGATGGCATCGAGATGCCCCGATGTTCGGTCCGATGGTCGTCGGCGTCTCTCTGTCAGGGGTTTGCCGTCTACGTTTTCAGCGCAAGGTCGAAGGTGAACGAGCAACGGCCGAGGCAATCCTCGCGCCAAGGTCGTCATATCTCTTAGCCGAGGAAGCCCGTTTCCTGTGGCAGCATTCCATACCGCCCGCCAAGGAGTTGCGCTACTCCATTACCTTTCGCACCCTGCAGCCTCGCTAAGCCGGGGTGGTGTACACGCCATTTCATGGGCCTAGCGTTTTGGCCATCATTCATGGTTCATTCTGTGCCGACGACCGGTAGACAACGTACAGCCAGAGACCGGCCACCACTGAAGCCAAGGCTGTCAGGCCAATCTGGACGACGAAGTGAACGGGTCCCACAAAGATCTTGTAGAGCTGTAAGGCAATAATCGGCAGACCAACCGCTAAGGCCAGAGCGACCACGTGCCGTCTCAGATAAATGGGTTCGCCCGGCTTTCTCATTCCTCCTCGCACGATGGTCGTCTCTCACTCTTGCTTTCGGCTCCACCCAGGGGCGGGATGGATTGAGTCTCCATTCCTGGTATTGACCGAGCACAGCCCGTAATCTAAAACCTGATAAGTCTTGTGTGTCGCGGTCTGCGAGCAGGGAGACTCAACCAGATCGTCCTCTCCCACTCATTTCATCAGAAACGGTTTTGAATCCTCTCCTGATGCCGTCGTCACCGTGACGATAGCCAGCCCTTTTCGCCCTGCAGTGGGAACAGTGGCGGTGATCGTGGTCTCGTCCTTCACTTTGAAAGTCGCCGCATGCCCGGGACCAAAAGAGACGCCGCGTAGACAATCGGCCGAACCAAAATTCGTCCCGGTAATCGTGACTTTGTCTCCGGCTTTCCCTTCGTCCGGGTTCAGTTTGGTAATTCTGGGTGCTTCGCCGAAACAGGCTTTCGCTGCTCCTGCTTTCTCAGCCGTTTGATATTTCGGTTTATCGCCCTTGGGGGCTTTGGGTTTGGGTGCCTTGGCTTCGGGCGTTGCTTTGGGCTTCGTGGCCGGTTTTTCCTTGTCCGCTGCGGGTGCCAGCCCAGGGTCACCAGTTACGAGCAGGAAACCGACTGTACCAATCAACATCATCATACGGCCCATTCGCTTCACCATGCCTGCCTCCTTCGCCGCAGCGCCACCGGCGCTGCATGGACTTTCGGTGCATTATTCCTCAATGGTTGAGATGTCTCCTGGGTCTTGACCCAGTTCTTTCGCTTTTAGCACTCGGCGCATGATCTTGCCGGAACGCGTCTTCGGCAGCGACGTGACAATGTCCACTTCCGAGGGAACGGCGATTTTCCCCAGTTCATGCCGGACCTGATCTTTTATGGACTCGATGAGCGCAGGGTTTGCGGTTTCACCCTGCTTGAGGATGATGAACGCCTTGATCGTCTCGCCGACGGTTTTATGGGGTTTCCCGATGACGGCGGCTTCAGCCACGGCATGGTGGCTGACGAGGGCGCTCTCGACCTCAGCGGTTCCCAGGCGATTGCCTGCGACCTTGATCACATCGTCGGCACGGCCCATGAACCACATGTACCCATCAGCGTCCTTGTGACAGACGTCGCCCGCTGTATAGCAGTTTGGAATGATGCTCCAATAGGTTTTATACCGCTCGGGATCTTTATAGATCGTACGCATCATTGATGGCCACGGCTTCTTAATCACGGCGAAACCGCCCTGGTTTGCGGGCAAAGGATTGCCTTGGCGGTCGACCACGTCGGCTTCGATGCCTAAGAATGGTCTCGTGGCGGACCCAGGCTTCAAGGCGACGGTAGGCAGCGGCGTGATCAGAATGGATCCCGTTTCCGTCTGCCACCAGGTATCCATAATCGGCTTATCGCCGCCTGCGGCTCGATGAAACCATTCCCACGCCTCGGGATTAATCGGTTCGCCGACGCTGCCAAGAATGCGCAAGCTGGACAGATCGTATTTCTTTGGCCAGTCCTCGCCATGGCGCATCAGCAGTCGAATGGCAGTCGGCGTCGTGTAAAAGATCGACACGCCATAGCGTTCGATCAGGTCCCACCACCGGCCTGGATTGGGAAAATCCGGTTTCCCTTCGGCGGTGAGCACGGTGGCTCCATTTAACAGCGGGCCATAAACGATATAGCTGTGGCCGGTGACCCATCCGGGATCAGCGACGCAGAAGTACACGTCGTCGTCTTTCATGTCGAACACGTACTTCGTCGTCGTGTAGGTGCCGACCATGTACCCGCCGTGGACGTGCACGACCCCTTTGGGTTTTCCTGTCGTGCCGGACGTGTACAGAATGTACAACGGAGTTTCTGAATCAAGTGGCTTCGCTTCGCAGACAGCCGGTTCTCCCTTGACCCAATCCGTCCAGTCGAGTTCTTTCGGAGCCGCTGGGGTGGGGCTTGACGGTAGTCGCCGGACGACGACGACCCGCTCGACCGAGGAGCACTGTTTCAAAGCCTCGTCAACGATCGGTTTCAGGGCAATGACCTTGGTCCGGTCGAATCCGACGTCCGCTGTGATGACCAATCTGGATTCGGCGTCGTTGATGCGACTGGCCAGAGCGGGCGCGCTGAATCCCGAATACACGACGCTGTGGATCACCCCGATGCGGGCGCACGCCAACATGGCAATGAGCTGTTCCGGAATTTTCGGGAGATAGATGGTGACACGGTCGCCTGTGTTCAGGCCCAGCTTTTTCAGCGCGTTGGCGCATCGATTGACCTGGCGATAGAGTTCGCCGTAGGTAAAGATCCGTTCACGGTCGTCTTCGCCGACCCAGATGAGTGCAACTTTATTCTTGCGCCAGGTTTTGACGTGCCGGTCGAGGCAATTGTACGTGATATTACACGTGGCTCCCACGAACCATTTGGCCCAGGGGTAGTTCCATTCCAGAACTGTGGACCAGGGCGAAAACCAGTCCAACTCCTTCGCCATGCCGCTCCAAAAGGCTTCAGGATCGGCAATCGACTTCTGGTAATCCGTCTCGTAGTCCTTGATGTGCGCCGCGGCGATGGTCTTGGCCGTCGGCCGATAGACACGGCTCTCTTTGAGGAGGGTTTCAATGTTCTCCGTCATGGCTGAACAGCTCCTTTGGGATGGACCGTACCGGATGCTGCCATTATCGGCAAGAGGTTGGGGCGGCGCAACCATACAACGGTACGGTCGCCGATGCAATTCCTTAGGGCCCGTGGTTGACAGCCGCTCAGGGCCAGAGTACGCTGATTTCATAGAGGGCTTGTGACCCGTCCACTATGATGCTTCCCTCCTCACGCCCATCGCTCCAGTCACGATTTCTCACTATCCTGGTCGTTCTCGCTATGGCATGCCTTGGCCCCGTGGCGGCGTCCGCTCAGATGGGAAAGCCTGAGGGGCTGTATTACAAATCGTGGGCCGTCGTCGTTGGAATTGAAAACTATTTGCTTGCACCGAAAATTCCCGGTGTCATCGAAGACGCCAAAGCCGTTGCCGAAGTCTTTCGCAAACTAGGATTCGAAGAGGTCGTCGAACTCTACGACAAGGACGCGAGTTCGCGGCGGTTGCAGCAGACGCTGGTGGATTTTCTGCCTCGGAAGGTGGGCCGCCAGGATCGTCTCGTTATTTATTTCTCCGGCCATGCCGGGATTACCCAGAGTGGCTCGGGGAAGGATCTGGGTTATCTCGTGCCCTGGGACGCGCAGCCCGGGAATGTCTCGAAGGCCGTAACATTTGAACAGCTCAAAGAGTTTAGTCACCGTAGCGCCTCGAAGCACACGCTGTTCGTATTCGATACCGCCGTCCGAGGGTGGGAGGCCAGTGCGGCACAGGCGCTTTCGCTTGAAGGGCGAAGCGCCCCAGAGGACGATACGGAGAAACGCGCCGTCCAGGTCTTGACAGCGGCCGACAAAGGAGAGGCCGCGGTGAGAACGCAGGATCGCAGTTTGTTCGTACTGGCGCTGATCAAAGCGCTCACCGGGGAGGGGGACATAGATAAAAATGGTTGGCTGATGGCGTCCGAAGTCGGGCGGTTCGTCAGTCAGCAGGTGACGGAGCACACGAAGGGTACCCAGCATCCGATGTTTGCCCAGCTGGAAGGCGATGGCGATACCATTATCATCGAAGGACGAAAGGCGGCGTTCCGCCTGGGCGGCGAGCCCCAGTCACCTTCTGAGCGTCAGCAAGCAGCCAGGATGCAATACGAGCAGGCCTTTGCCCTCCTGCAAAATGGAAAAGCGCAGGAAGAAGCATTGGAGCGCCTCAACAAGGCGTTGGAATACGATCCGACATTTGGCGACGCCTACGTGCTCAAAAGCTACGTGCGGCTCGAGGTCATTCCCGATCTGGAGGAAGCGCTGAAGGCTGGGAAGTTGGCGGCGCAGTATGCACCAAACAACCCGGATTCCCACTATACGTTGGGATTGATCTACGAGAAACGCGGGCAGTATGCGGAGGCCGAACGAGCCTTGCGCGCAGCGTTGGCCGCCAACCCGAGTTATGTCGACGTCTATTTCACGCTTGGCTCGCTGTATGCCGATCAGTTGAAGGATCAAAAGAAAGCGGTCGAAGCGTTCGAGCGGTACCTTGAACTGGGGGGGACCCATAACCGGGCGCGGGAAGCCGTCGCGCAGTCGCATGCAGCTGACACGCCGCCTCCTCCCAAAAACCCCTAATCTCGTGCGCCTCCCTTGAGATAGCCCAAACCGATTTTCAAGGCCCGTCTGGTGATTTCCGCCCACCGGACCTGCGGATATTCGGCAAGCACAGCGGCAGCTTTCGGATCTTGCACATCGAGATTCAAAATCTTGATGATGCCGTCGTCGATCTGCACATCAGCCACGGATTCCTCCTTTCACATATTGAACCTAGGGACCTGTCGCGTTGACGGGATGGAAGGTGCATGGTATCATAAAACTGCGCTTGCCTCGAACTTCTGACGCATGTACACCCACGTTGACCCGACCGCCATCTACGCTACCCAAGCTACGCAAGGAGGACATCGCATGAATCAGCTACGAGGGTATTTCTCCAACGCGATCTGTTCTGCGTTGACCTTGATACTGGTGCTCGGGCTAGCCGCATGCGGCGGACCTCCCAAATGGGTGAAGCAAGGATCGGGTGCCTTCAACGAGAAAGATACGAAAGCCTTCTATGGCGTCGGATCCGTCACCGGCGTCAAGAATGAGCCCTTGGCCTGGGACACGGCGGAGAACCGCGCACGGGCCGAAATTGCCAAGACCTTTGAAACGTACACCGGCTATCTGATGCGTGATTATGCGGCGTCCACGACCGCCGGTGATTTTACACGCAACACGGAAGAACAAAACGTCGAACGAGCCATCAAGACCGTCACCACCACCACCTTGAGCGGGGTGCGTCCAATTGAGCGGTATAAGGACGAGAAGACCAGCACATACTACGTGTTGACCAAATTGAATCTCGAGGAAATGAAGAACAATCTTGAGCAGGCCAAGGAGTTGAACGCCCAAGTGAGGGATTTCGTCCGTAAAAATGCGGACAAGTTGTTCGAGCGTTTGGAGAAGGAAGAAGACAAGCGGGCCAACCATTAAGCAGTACGCATGAAGGAGCCCGTGATGAACATCATGACGCAGCACAACCTTTGGACCAAGTCGGCGGTGCTCATGGGCCTGCTGGTGGGTTTGGCGGCGTGTGGGGGTGAAACCCGGGTGACTCGTATCGATGCTGGGGTTGTGACCGACTTAAGCGGGCGGTGGAACGATACGGACTCCCGCATGGTGGCCGAATCCATGGTCAAAGAAGCGCTCGAGTTTCCGTGGCTGAATACCTTCAGTCAGTCCAAACGCCGGCAACCGGTGGTCGTCGTCGGCACCGTATTGAACAGTAGTCATGAACATATCAACGTGCACACGTTCGTGACCGATTTGGAGCGTGAGTTGACCAATTCCCAAAAAGTCACGTTCGTGGCGGGCAAGAATGAGCGGGACGAGGTCCGATCGGAGCGCAAAGAACAAGCGATGTATGCCAGAGAAGATACGCAGAAGGCACCAGGCAAGGAAATCGGTGCCGATTACATCATGAAAGGCACAATCGCCACGATTCTGGACGAAGCAGACGGCACCAAGGCGATGTTCTATCAGGTCGATCTCCAGATGGTGGATTTGGAAAGCAATGCCAAGGTGTGGTTCGGGCAAAAGAAGATCAAGAAAGTCATCGAGAAAAAGCGAACAATTTTCTAAGGCTCCGCGAACTCCGTTGAGCCCTCTTGTCTCACGCCCCACCGGTCACGCCTCTCCGCGGTGGGGCGTTTGTGTGTCTGCTCAGGTACTGACCTTCCTATGCACTGTCGTGCTTGGCGGCTGCGGCTCATCCCAGAGCCATTACATCCTCGTCGATAAAAGTCTTCTCACCAGCGATTACCAGCAAGCGGACGATCTCATCCGGCAGGCAGAGAAGGACTATGGCCCGAAGAGCCGTGTGCTTTATGGCATGGACCGGGGCATGACCCTGCAGCTGGCCGGCGAATACGAACAGAGCAACCAAGTACTGGAGCAAGCTGAAGATGAAGTGGATCGTCTGTATACGAGAACGGTTCGTACGGAAACCGCTGCGTTCATGACCAACGATAATATCTTGCCGTATGAGGGTGAACCATATGAACAAGTGATGATCAATGTGCTCAAGGCCTTGAACTATGCTTCGTTGAACCGCTGGCAGGATGCGCTGGTTGAGGCCCGCCGTATCGACCATCGGCTGAATGTCCTCGCCGACAGAACCGCCAACAAGGCAGCCTACCGTGACGACGGATTTGCACGGTACCTCAGCGGTATCCTCTACGAGAGCACCGGAGACGTCAATAATGCGTTCATCGCCTACCGCAAGGCGTATGAGACGTTTGACTCATCTCGCGGATGGTCACGCACAGGAGTGCCGGCTCAATTGCAGGCTGATCTGTTGCGAACGGCGGACGCCCTGCATTTGAGCCAGGAATTATCAGACTATCAGCAGCGGTTTCCAGATACGGTTTGGACCAGCCTCGAGACCAACCAACAACTCGCTCAAGTGATTGTGATCAGCTATAATGGCCGCGCCCCGCGTAAGGAGGACCAGTTCCTTGACCTACCGATCAGTCTTGACGCGCTCCAACTGGTGCTGCTCAATCGGGGGATCTTCCAAGGGAACCGTCAGCAATATCGAACGGCTGATACCGCCTTATATGGGCTCAACGGCCGGGTCGTTCGTGTGGCGTTACCGATGATGGTCCCGCAAAAAACGCAAGTGCGGACAGACACAATCCGACTGCTACCGGCTGGGGGCGCTCCACTGACGGTGCGAACAGAGTTGGTGCAGAATGTCACGGCACTAGCCAGTAAGGCGTTGGCTGAGCGCCTCCCTGGCATCACGGTAAAGGCCGTGGCCCGTGCCGCGTTGAAGTTCAGCATGGCCGAAGCTGCTACGAGGGGCGCGCAGCAGGCAGCGGGAAAAGATGCCGCACCTTTGGTCGGACTGGCCGTTGGCCTCCTGACTAAGGGATTTGCTGTGGCGTCCGAAGAATCGGACAAGCGCAGCTGGCGTACACTGCCGGATGAGATTCACCTCGCGCGGGCCTGGGTGTCTCCCGGGAAATATCGCATGCAAGGTGCAGCTGCGGATGTGGGTTTTCGATTGATAGGGCCAGCTCCATCCGAGAAAACACTGTCGCTTCAGGCAGGGGAAACGGTCATCCTCATCCAACGGGTGATGCAGTGAATTTGGCCTTACCATATGGGGCTGGCCACGCAGCGATCGTGCTCACGGCGCTGCTCGTGGGATGCTCTGGGTGGGGAGGCCCCTCAAAGCCTTCCTGGATGGACGGTGCCAGTTCGGAGTATCCCTCGGCGCAATATCTCACCGGCGTGGGACAGGGGGACAATCGGGCCGTGGCCGACGATCAGGCCTACGCCGCCCTGGCCCGCATCTTCAAAGCGGAAATCTCCGCGCACTCACAAGACTGGGAATCGTACTTGGTTGTTGAGCAGCGTGGCACCAGTCATGACGAGCGACGACTCACGCTCGACCAACTGACGCGCGTCTCAACCGACAAGGTGTTGGAAAATGCCAAAATTCTCGACCGCTGGTACGATGCGGGAAAAGGGCTGTATTACGCATTGGGAGGGATGCATCGTGCCCAGGTGGAAACGGCCTTGATCGAGCGCATGACCGAGTTGGATCGTGCCGTATCGTCCGACGTCGATGAGGCGGGCCAAACGTCAGACAGGCTGGCAAAGGTGCGTGCCTTGAGGCGGGCGACCCGCAATGTGGTCCTGCGCGAAACCTATAATGCGGATCTTCGTGTCGTTCGGGCCAGCGGACAGGGCATGCCACCGCGCTTTCGTCTCCAGGAATTAAGTCGCGAGTTGGAGGACTACCTCGCCTCACATCTCGTACTCACCGTGGCCATCACCGGCGATCATGTGGAGCCGGTGCAGCGGGCATTGACAGAAGGGTTGATCAAAGAAGGACTCCGCGTTGCTGCCCTTCCATCAGGAACGGAAACGGCGAGTGGAGCAGGACCTCGTCCAATACCGGAATTACTGATTCGCGGGATGGTGCGAGTCTGGCCCGTGGACATTCGTGACCCACAGTTCACCTATGTTCGCTGGTGCAGCGATTTTGATATCGTTGACCTCGCGGGACAGCAAATCATCGGGGCGATTTCGAAAGGCGGAAAGGAAGGGCATTTATCCGAGCGGGAAGCCACGGCAAAAGTGATCCGAGTCATGCAGCAGGACCTGTCGGCGGATGTCGCCAAGGCCATCGCCGCACATGTGTATGGAGAATCCGAACTGCCGGCTGAGCCCATTCGCCCAGCCGGGTGTCCACGGGAGGCGTTAAAAGCCAGACCGGCCAATGCAACTCATTAACTCGAAAGGGAGGGAGAAGACCGGCATGAGCAGATCGAAACCAGGAGGGCGGGCGCCCCGCAGCCGCGGCAGGGGATTGACGGCAACGCAACAACGCGTTCCCAGCCGGCTGGCGAAGCGGCGGCTGAACGAGCGCTTAAAGAGTGACACGGCAGCTTTTAATGGAGGCAATCTGGCCGATAAACTGCGCCGTGAAGGATACGAAGAAGTACCCTTGGACGAACTTCAAGACCGGCTCTCAAAAATGCCCGGACCATTGGCCGCAGTCATTCTCAAAGGGAGGGCCTGATCCATGCCGTATTATTATTTCGATTCGACGGCTCTCGTGAAACGCTACAGCATGGAACGGGGAACGAGAATCGTTAATAAGCTGATGGTCAAGCGAGGCAAGGTTGCAATCCTCCCTACCTGGACCGTCACGGAGTTGTATTCGGCCTTTTCGAACCGTGCCCAGCAAGGCGAATTGACACGGGATGATTGCTACTCGGTCATCCATAAATTCGAACGGGAATCGGCCCAAGGGCTCTTCCAATTCATCCTGCCTACCATGCAAACGTATCTGTCCACCAAAGAACTGATGATGGAATACCCCGGTTTACGGACGCAGCAGGTGTTGCATTTAGCGTTGGCATTGGAGTTAAAGCCCCTCCGACTCACGGTAGTGAGCGCCGACACGCAGCTCTTATCCGCGAGTAAAACCGCCGGCCTGCATATCATCAATCCCGAGGAGGATTAGCCGAATGCCGAGTGCGAATCTGGCTAGGGACATTGGTAGTCAGTAATCATTGCCGCCACGACAATGACCCAATCATCGGCGGTTTCCCGCCAACGCGTTGCACGTTCAACCAGTGAAACGGGAAGGGATTCGCTGCTGAGATCTAACAGAGCTCGCTGTACGTTGCCCTGGGCCAAGGCGAGACTTCCACATACGCCGGACGAGGCTGGCAACTGGCCACCCGCCCGACGGAACAATGCCATAGCACGGTAGCCATGTTCTTGTGAGCGGAACAGCGATTCCGCTCCTTGGTAAAGACGGACGGACGCATGGTTGTCCCGGTTGAGCAGACCCAGCCGCTTTGCCATCAGCGCTGCCCTCCCCATATTCATGGCGGCGCCTTCGGGATCATCGCTAGCGATCGCTTCCTCCGCCTTGACTCGCAGCCGTTCCAGCTCCGCCTCGTCTCCCATCGTCTGCGTCCATGCCGGATCTGTGATACAGGCGATTGCCAAAGTCACGATTCCGATGAGAGCAGGAGACAGCTTCACGAATCCTCGCGGGCTGATAATTGAAAGCACGAAAGGTCTTAGGCCGCCTTATTGAAGGTACTCCCAGGTGTCAATTTGCTTGATGCTCCAGTTGACGGCCTCTTTTAACTTGACCACCTTGGGATCGGCATCATGGTCGCGAACCTGATGCAGTGACTTTTGTAACGCATAAAGCGGTTCATACGCTTTTCGGTCAGGCAGTTTACCCAGAGCCCACGCGACTTCCGTTTTCAACGCGACATCATCGGTCTTCAACGTTTCGAGCAACGGTTCGACGATCGTGAAATCCCCATGGAGGGCGCCCAGGACACCCAACGCTTTCGCTGCTGACGGTCGCAGTTCGGCCGGGCCGCTCGTCATGGCCTGAATCAAGGTCGGAACTGAATCCTTCTGACCGATATTTCCGAGTGCCAACGCGGAAGCCTTGGCTATTTCTATGTCTTTGTCTTTCAATCCGGCGAGGAGGCGGGGCACGGCTTTCGTCTCGAAGAGATAGCCAAACAAGCCAATGAGCCGCACTTTACGGGCGGAAGAGGTCGAAGGATCGTCATAGAGCTTGAACAAACGTTCTTCCTGTCCCCATTCGGCCGTGATGAGCGCTGGAAAGTCATAATCCTCCAGACGCTCCTTCAATTTGCTCATGGCGAACGCCGACGGGTCGCCGGCGTTCGCGACTGCAGCTGCTTGTTCGGCGTCCGTAAAATCCGTTCTCACCTCTTTCCGCCAGGGCATCTTTTTACCTTCTAACACGTAGGAAAGTTGACAGGCAGGACCTTTCCACAAGCGCGATGGTGAATCCGGCAGGTCGGCATCGCTGCCCATTTTCGTCGTGCCTTCCCAAATTTTGCGCTGCTCGCATTTGACGTTCAACGTCACATCATGCGGTTGGGACGGATCGGTCACCACGGTATATCCGAATTCCTTCATCCGCTTGACCACGACGTCCGTTAAAGGACCGGCATCGGTCGATCCCTTGTCCGAGATGGCAATGACCTCAACCAGCACTCGATCAATCTTTTCAAGTTTCTGCTTTTCTTCCGCGGTGAGCGATTCCTGACGGGCCCAACTGTTCGAGAGAAGCAGTACGAGGAGCACTAGACTCGAAAGCGCCAGTTGCCTCATGTATGCCTCCAGCATCGATGATGATGAGTGATGGATAAAAAATGCCCTAAAACGACCGATAATACTGTACCGAAGAGCCGAAGGAATCAGCAAGTTCCAAGTTGAAGCGCTTCAAAGAGCGACAGTATAATCGCCGGATGTTGTCTGGCCTCACAGTCGGCTTCATCGGCGCTGGGAACATGGCCGAAGCGCTGATCTCCGGCCTCCTACATGGGAGGAGGATCGCACCAGATCGACTCCTCGCGTCAGATATCAACGCTTCGAAGTTGGCCCGGCTTCGCGAAATC
>DASTQY010000311.1:0-6415 GCA_035761525.1 Nitrospira sp.
TTCTACGAAACACGAACTATCAGTGGCAATCTCAATCCAGTTGCGATCCCTGGTGTCGTCAACGGAACTTATCAGACCACTTTCCACGTTGGCATGATCAACTTCCGGGTGAACTTTTAACATTCAGGGCGTTGTTTCTGAAGACCGCGTGGTGCGCAGGAAAGTCTTCATTGCTGACAGTGATTGAGTGTTGATGACATCTTCGACGTTCAGCCCGCCTTTTCGTGCGACATTCACTCCCAGTGTCACGTTGTCCAATTCGTTCACTGCATGAGCATCGGGATTAATGCTGAACTTGATACCGTGCGCTTTCGCGAGACGCACATCGCGCCAGTCCAAATCCAAGCGGTGCCGGCTGCCGTTGATTTCCAAGACCTTGCCATATTCCTTGGCCGCGTCCAGAACTCTTCTCATATCAAGGCGGTAACCAGATCGAGAGAGCAGCAGACGGCCTGTGGGATGGCCGAACATGGTCACATAGGGGTTTGACAAGGCGCGACACACTCGTCGGGTCTGATCGGCTTCAGAAAGATTAAATCGACTGTGTACGGAAGCGATGACGAAATCGAATTCGCTCAACAGCGCATCGGCATAATCCATGGTTCCATCGGGCAAGATATCGGCTTCAATGCCTTTAAAAATATGTATATCCGGATACTTCTCTTGTACCGTCTCGATTTCAGCCCATTGCTGACGGATACGAGCCTCTTTTAAACCATTCGCGTAAAACGCTGATTGGCTATGATCAGATATCCCGATGTAGCGATAACCTCGATGCCGAGCCGCTTCCACCATTTCCTCTACGGTTGCCACTCCGTCTGAGTAATCCGTATGGAAATGAAAGAAGCCCTCGATCTGACTTGGTTCGATAAGCTTCGGTGGTTTCTTGGTCGCGTTGACTTCAAGCTCACCTCGACCTTCACGTAGCTCAGGAGGGATGAAGGGTAGGCCAGCTGACGCATAGATGCCCTTTTCACTCAAAGTTTTCACTCGCCTCCGAACCTTGTCCCAGGTGTCGAGGCCCTGCGCTGCGAATCGTACGAGAACCTGTTCGAGATGCTCCTCAGAACCGGTGGCCTGCAACAGATGAAAGTGCTGATCCGCTGAAGCAGCCAGTGTGATGCGTATCGGTAATCCTGTCGGAGATGTGGCCGTCACGAACCTTGATTCGGCCGATACGACAGTACTGACATTGGGAATTGCTTTCAGCCCGGTGATGAACTCGGCCGATTGCCGACCCGTTGGCCAGCTAATCACGAAATGGAATGCGTTGATGACCTCCATTTTGCGCCGGAGAGCGCCGGCGATGGCGACTGTTTCTACTCCCTCGAGCGTCTTCAAATCCTTCTCCAGCTTGGAAGCTTCTGCTAGTACATTGGCGTACAGCTCATAGCCCTGACCGCGTTGGAATTCACCAAGAGCTGCTTGGATTTTCGCTTGAATTTTCGGTCCGATCCCTTTGAGATCAAGTAATTGATTTTTTCGGCAGGCGGCCTTGAGGTCCGCGACCGACCGGATCCCAGCTTCCTCGTAGAGCCTGCGGATTTGTGTGGGTCGTAATCCAGGTACATCGCCCAGTTCTACCAAAGAAGACGGGTAGGAACCTTTGATGGTTTGATGGAGACTCGAGGCGCCAGTTATTAACAATTCACGGATGACCGCGGCGGTACCGCGACCAATGCCTGGAATCTCCGTGAGCGCGTCGCCTGCTAAAAGTTGATGAGGCTCATGAAGGCAAGTGAGCAAGGCACGCGCAGCTCGTTCATACGCCAGAGATTTATACGGGTTGTCCTGTTTCAGGCGGAGATAGAAGGCGATTTCAGACAAGATGTGGGCGATGTCACGTTTGGTCATCATCATGTCGACCCTGTGAATTATTTTGGTTCGTTCGGAGGAGATCTCGCTGCTCTGTTCTCTGGGCTTTTCGACCGGTGCAAGGCCCGTGCTCAATGCCATGCTGCTTTATCTCGAAGACCGATTGGGGGCATCCATGGATATACGATGATGGATTAGACAGTGTACCAACGCCACAGTTTTCGAGGCGAAGGTCTCGCTTTGAAGGTCTGGCTCTGTGGATAAGATTTTACAAAGCGGCGCGAAGGTGAGGACAACGGAGGTATGCCTAGGGAGGCTACCAGGCGGGTGTTTGCTCACAGGCTAAATCCACAGGTAACAGGTGCTGACACAAGATATGGTGTAATTACTACCGAAGACACTATGCCTAAAAAAAAGGCAGTTTGGCATTCGTCGTACCCTTCGCTCGCGCCGTCAATCTTGGATGAAGTTATACACAAGCTTATCCACAAAACCTGTGAGTCCATAGTTGACTCGCGACGATAGGCGCTGGCCAAACTGTTCAAGACTAGCGAAGACTGGTGGCCCTTTACGAAACAGGGTACGGCTGGACTACTCGACTTCTTGAAGTTTGATAAGGTTTGTTCCGCCGGGCTGGCCGATTCTCGTTCCCGACAGGATGACGATGCGCTCGCCTGGTTTGACCAATCCTTCGGCTTTGAGGCGGCGTTCTGCCTCGTGAATCCGCTCGTCCGTTTGCGCGATCTGTTGCATGGTGTGAGGCTGCACGCCCCAATAGAGCGCCATTTGACGGCGAACCGGCTCAAAAGGCGTGAAAGCAATGATGGGCGCGGCCGGGCGCTGCTTGGAGATCAAACGGGCCGTGCTTCCCAACTCGCTGAATGCGACGATGGCGCTGGCCGTAGTGGCCGCCGCTGCCGAAGCGGCTGCGGTGCACATGGCTTCGGGAAGCGTCATATTACCGAAATCGCCCTGCCGTTTCGGGAGCACACCGGGTTCGCAACCTTCCTCAGCGGCTCGAATAATGCGGTCCATGACTTGGACGGTCTCAACCGGATGAGCACCGATTGCCGTTTCCGCGGACAACATCAGGGCATCTGTCCCGTCAAAGACGGCATTGGCGACGTCTGAGGCCTCTGCTCTCGTGGGGCGTAAATGCTGTGTCATGGATTCCAGCATTTGCGTGGCCGTGATCACGAGCCGGCGGCGGCGGTTGGCTTCCGCTATGATGCGTTTTTGGAGAAGCGGCACGGCTTCCGGCCCCATTTCCACGCCAAGATCGCCGCGCGCGATCATCACGCCGTCGGCCTCCTCCAAGATGGCACCGAGGCACATCATTGCTTCCTGCCGCTCGATTTTTGCAATGACGGGTGTGCTTCCCCCGCAGTCCGCAATGAGTTTTTTGGCCGCCCGGATGTCGTCCGGCCCTCTGACGAAAGACAGCGCCACGTAGTCGACCCCCTCTGCCACGCCAAACCGGATATCTTCGCGATCTTTGTCGGTGAGAGTCGGCGCGCTCACGCGAGTGCCGGGAAGGTTGATGCCCTTGTGCGAGGTAACAGTTCCGCCGATGAGCACCTTGCAATCGATGGTGCCCCCGTTGATCCGTTCGACGGCCAACTCGATCAGGCCGTCATTGATGAGAATCCTAGCGCCCGGCCGCACGTCCTGCGCCAGATGTTGGTAGGTGACGGGCAGTTCAATCATCCCGGAAGCAGCGAGCGATTGATGACCGAGCTGACCTCCGGATCGAGCCAGCACAGTCTGCAGCCGGACCGATTGTCGTTCGGCCAGCCTGATGCCTCCCTCAGGAACCTCCCCCACGCGGATTCTGGGGCCTTGAAGGTCCTGGATGATGCAGACAGGGGCCCGTCGTTGATCCGCAGCCTGTCGAATAGTTTTGATGGCGGCGGCGTGAGACTCGTGCGTCCCATGCGAGAAATTCAGCCGCGCGGCGTTCATGCCCTGCTCGATCAAGCGGTCTAATGACTCCAAGTGATCGCTCGCAGGACCGATCGTGCAGACGATTTTGGCTTTGCGCATGTAAATGCCTCAGCCCTTGACAAGAATTGAATAGAGGTCCAAAAAAGACGCTAAAGAACTCTTCATTCGCCGGCGAATCACAGCTCGGCGTATCCTAACGAGGGAGCATGCAGATTACCACAAATCGGCTCGATTTCGTGACAATTGAAGGACTTTTGGCATACGCAGAGGAATTTGCCGGACAGCCGGCCGCCGCAAATGTACATCTGCCGACGCCCGTTCAGGCCGGCGACCGGGCGAAGCGGGCCCACGTGGCCATGGACTCGCTGCGCCGCTTTGTCCAGGATGCGCAGCGGGGATTTTCCGGAGCTGCGGCGTATCGCTCAGCCAGGCGTACCGTGATCGAGGATGTCTGTGCAGGCGATGAGCTGGTGTTCTATGCAGCCTGGAACCGTTTGCTCGCGGAAGGCGGGCTCCAGTCGCTCTTGCGTGCGCCGATCGGATCCGTCCTGAAGCCGGCGCACCGGCGTCCCGTAGCGATCGTTCCGCGCGCACAGCTTACACCGCAGCTGGCGGAGGGACGGATCGTGCTCGATCTGGGCGATGACCGATTCTGGCTCTTGCCGCGGGATTTGGCGGATCGGACGCTGCTCTTTACGATGCGTCATGGCATATCGCGCGTGGAGAGCAAGACCCACCGTGTCGGCCGCCGGTTGGCCAATCAGCTCGACCACGAACGAGGCGTTCCACGAGCCGATGCCGTCGGGTCCGCCCTGGCGCGGATGGTAGGCGTCGTGGGACAGCAACTGGATTTTCTGCATCTGTCGAACTACCTCGATCCCAAGCGGTTCCTGCACTTCATCAGCCATAGTCCCAACACACGGCAGTTGTATGAACGCGTTGTCCGTGCGCTCAGCCCGAACAGTGAGGAGCACCGGGAGCCGACTTTCGAGCATGCGTTGGAGTCCTCGGACTTCGGGTGGATCACGGGCGTCGCCAAAACTGCGGAGGCAGAGGCGCTGGCCAAGGCATTCGGCGTCGATGTGTCGACCGCCAAGCGCCTGACGAAAGACCCGCTGTATTGCTATCCGGGAGGCAATTCGTTCTTCGATCTGTACGTGGACGTCATTGACGGACTGCACCACCTGGGAGAAGCCTATCGCGGTCAGGTCGCCTGTCTCTATACGCACAGCTCGACGTTGCGGGCGTTGATGATTTATCTGGATCCCAGGCCGTTCCATGAGGCGTTCACGGAATTCAGCGACTACAAAGAAAGCCAGGACAACGTCGTGCTCCTGACCTACGAACAGGGCCGGTTGTCCGGTTACTCGACCGCAGTCGGGTTGTCCGAGCGGGAACGCGCTGCCCGCGAAAACTGGGTGACGGTTGAACGCGTGCGCAAAGATCGGGTGACGCTGAAACCGCGTCAGATCAAACGGATTATCGCCCTCGTCTCGGGCGGCGATTTTGCTGGGGCCGGTGCGGCGCTCAAAGAGTTGCGGGTGACGGGGCAACGCCATGGTCTGAAAGTGCACTTCGTCCGGCACGGCTTCCTGGGACTGGCGAACAACTGGATTGAAACGGTGACTGAGGAAGACACCCGGGGGATGAGCAGTCATGCGAGCAGCCCGATCGGGAGCAGCCGGTTCGAAGATTTTAAAGAAGAGGCCGTGCAGCAGGCGGCGATGCGTAATCTCAAGCCGTATTTGGACGACGCGGCGGTGGTCGTCCTGGGAGGCGACGGAAGTCTCCGCGGTGCCCGAGCCGTGTATGAAGGATTCGGGGTCCAAGTCGTCGGGATGCCCGGCACGATCGACAACAATATCGAAGGGACCGTCTCGCTGGGCTATCATTCGGCCATTGCCCTGGCGGACCAATCCATCGAGTCACTGAAGGCGACGAGCGCGGCGATGGGCAGCATCTTCTTTGTCGAAGTCATGGGCGCCGGCTCAGGCCATCTCGCCCTAGGCTGCGCCTATCAGTCGCGTGCGGAAGGCTTGTTGGTGAACGAGCATCCGGATCCGGATGCCTACATCGACGACATCATCCTCGGGACGTTGAAACGGACGTTGGGCGTGCCGAACAAAAGCCATTTGTTCGTCGTCGCCGAGCACACGCCGCACCGGCATCATCGGGAAGGCGGCGTGCACGGGCTCGTGGATTACGTGGCCGGCGTGATCGCGCAGTGGCCGCAGCGGCAGGCCCAGTCCAATCATTATCCGCTGACGCTCGCGACCAAGGCGACGATTCTAGGGCACACCTTGCGAGGCGCTCCTCCCGTCCCGGAAGATAAGGCGATCGCCCAGCATCTGGCCTATGAAACCATCCAGCGGCTCGTCGAGCGTCCCGAGGAAGTGGTGGGCTGTATGGTGGCCTATCGGGAGCGAGGGGTCATTGACAACATTCCCCTTCACGCTGTGGCGCCGAAACAGTTCGATTGGGACCTGTTTGCGAGGATGCACGGCAGCGTGTCGTGAGGGGTGGCACAACGAGGAGCTTCGCTTGTCCAACGTCAGCCATGCTGCGATGTTTTCTCAGATTTCCATCTTGTCGTGGCGGCAAACAATAACCGTAAGCTGAGTATGAGTGACACTATTGGACCTTCTCGGCGCAACAT
>DASTQY010000312.1:0-2649 GCA_035761525.1 Nitrospira sp.
GTGGCGGCGGTCTATGATCGAGAGGGTGCAGACGAGCTGTGCTTTCTCGACATTACGGCGTCCCATGAAAATCGGAAGACGATCATCGACGTGGTGGAGCGGACGGCTGCCAGGGTGTTCATGCCGGTCACGGTTGGCGGCGGGGTGCGGACGCTCGACGACATCCGTCACTTGTTGAATGCCGGGGCAGACAAGGTCAGTATCAATACCGCTGCCGTGGAGCGACCGGAATTTGTCCGGGAGGCAGCCGAACGGTTTGGCACGCAGTGCATTGTCGTGGCGATTGACGCCAAGCGAACGGTATCGGCGTCCTGGGAGGTGTTCACGCACGGAGGACGGAATGCGAGCGGTTTGAATGCCATCGACTGGGCGCAGAGAATGGAACGGTATGGGGCCGGCGAGATTTTATTGACCAGTATGGATGAAGATGGCCGGCAGTGTGGCTACGATCTGGACCTGACGGCTTCAGTGTCTGCCCGCGTGTCAATCCCAGTGATCGCATCCGGAGGCGTCGGCTCGCTGGAACATCTCTATGACGGTTTCGTCACCGGTAAAGCGGATGCAGTGCTCGCGGCCTCGATTTTTCATTTTAGGACCTTTACGATTCCGCAAGCGAAGGCCTATTTGCAGCATCGCGGAGTGCCTGTGCGTGTGACAGAGGGGTGAACAACCGTTCTCGCGGCCCGTGAGAGGTACCCCTGACCTCTCGCATGCAGCGGCCGATCAGGGCGCCTGGCTCAAACAGGCGAAGGATGTGTGGCTGGCATGACCACTCGCGATTTCAAATTCGACGTGCAGGGACTGATTCCGGCTATCGTGCAAGACTGGCTGGATGGCACCGTCCTCATGCTCGGCTACATGAACGAAGCAGCGCTAACGAAAACGCTATCGACGAAATCGGTGCACTTTTGGAGCCGCTCACGGCAGACAATGTGGGAAAAGGGTGAAACGTCCGGCAACAAGTTGCTTGTGAAAGAGGTGTTCATCGACTGTGACCGGGATACGATCCTGATCAAGGCACAACCGCTTGGCCCCACGTGCCACACGGGAGAGCGAGCGTGCTTTTTCTCGAAACTGGATGGAGCCGCGGAAGAGCACAAGTCATCCGAAGCGTTCGGGGCAATCCTTGAAAGTGTACTGCGGATCATTGTAGATCGCCGTGCCCACCCCCAACCCGATTCCTATACCACCAAACTGTTCGAGGGCGGACAGGATAAGATTCTCAAAAAAGTGGCAGAGGAAGCCGGCGAGGTCCTCCTCGCTGCAAAAGGGGGCAAGCGAGATGAAATTATCTATGAAGTCGCCGATTTGTTCTTCCATTCCCTGATGGTGCTTGGTTACCACGAGGTCTCTCTGCGAGAGGTGTATCAAGAGCTGGGTTCACGATACGGGAAGTCCGGTCTCAAACGACAACAATGAGGCAATCCCGATGAACGACTGCCTGTTTTGTCAGATCATCCAAAAACGCATTCCCGCCAAAATCGTTCATGAGGACGAGCACACGTTGGCCTTTGATGACATCAATCCGCAGGCGCCTGTTCATACCCTGATCATTCCGAAACAACATGTACAGGCAGTGGGAGATTTGAGGGAGACCGATTCCGGACTCTTGGCTCAACTGTTGCTTGCTTGTACCAAGGTCGCGAAACACAAGGGCCTCACGCAGTCAGGCTACCGCATCGTGACCAATACTGGCCCAGATGCGGGCCAGACGGTGTTACACCTCCACCTGCACGTGTTAGGCGGACGACACATGACTTGGCCGCCAGGGTGATTGGCGTCCCTCATCTCCCTCGTGTTTGACAGGTTTCCCGTGTGTCTGTTAACCTGACCGGTCAATTTTTCCGATCACTTACGCATACCAGCCCCACCGCGTTTGGGGGAGTGAGGAGCTGCGTCTCCCATGGGTCGAGGCCTGATTTCTGACGATGTCATCAATCAAATCAAGGATCGGATCGACATCGCCGAGATTGTCGGGCAGCATGTCAGCTTGACCCGTGCTGGGCAGAATTTGAAGGGTCTCTGCCCCTTCCACCAAGAAAAAACTCCATCGTTCACCGTCAGCTCCAGCCGACAGATCTTTCACTGTTTTGGCTGTGGCGCGGGAGGCAATGTGTTCACGTTTTTGACCAGAATCACCGGAGCAAGTTTCCCAGAAACGGTCAAGGATCTCGGTCGCAAGGTGGGAATTGAGATTCAGGACGTCGTCTCCGCTTCAGAACCCCAGATCGCCCAAGGCCATCGTCTCGAACAGCTCAACCAGATGGCTGCACAATGGTTTCAGCAAAATTTGCAGAACGATCGGTCCGGAGCTGAGGCGCGAGCCTATCTGGCAGGGCGAGGCATTCAGGAGGCCACGATCGAGCGTTTCGGCATCGGTGTCGCGCCGGTGGAATGGGATGGATTAATCAGGTGGCTCGGTAAGCAGGGGTGTACCCAGCAAGACATGGCGGCAGCCGGCTTGATCATCGCGCGGGACAATGGGACCGGGTATTACGACCGATTTCGCGCACGAGTGATGATCACCATCACCGACCTCCGTAAGCGTATCGTGGGATTCGGTGGCCGTGTTCTTGGCGACGGGATTCCCAAATATTTGAATTCGCCGGATACGCCGCTGTTCAAGAAGGGGCAAACGCTTTTTGCCCT
>DASTQY010000313.1:0-6027 GCA_035761525.1 Nitrospira sp.
TTTCCCATGAAGCTGGCGAAGAAGGACGGGAGTTGGATCGTCGAGTATCACCATGTCAAAATGCGCTCCGTGTCCGATTATCTGTTTAATCTGCCGGTGAATTTTCAACCACTTGAGGAGTTCGACGCCTCTCCACCGGTGTCGAAGGAACAATGACCAATCAAGGAGGGCGTCTCGTGCGGAGAGCGAAACTGATAGGGGTGATGGTCGCGGCCATGCTCATGGGAACGAGCGGATGGGTGTCGGCCTTGGACGTTGCGGATGTCACAAGAGAGTGGACTGCTGATGGAAAAAAGATTGCGGCTGAGCGGGCGAAGCTACCGGCTCACGACGAGATGGTGAAAATCCCCGCCGGCACCTTCCTCATGGGCAGCGACAAGAAAGTCGATCGGAACGCGTATCAACCCGAATTCCCGCAGCGAAGAGTCTATCTGGATGCCTACGAAATCGACAAATATGAAGTCACCACCGTGCAATTTTTGAAGTTTGTCCTTGCCACCGATAGGAAGCCGCTCATCGACTGGCAATACGAGGGAGGAAACTTTCAAGAGACGATGGCCAATCATCCCGTCATGCACGTGTCATGGTTTGAGGCGGAGGCCTATTGCCAATGGGCGGGCAAGCGACTCCCGACGTCGGCGGAGTGGGAAAAAGCGGCACGCGGTGAGGATGGGCGTATTTATCCCTGGGGCAATGAACCGGCAGGATTGAGCCGTGCGAACTTCGGGCGTACCGGATTGTCGGGGCCGGTGCGTGATCGGCCTGAGCGCCTACTGTTGTATCCGCCTATTATTTCCGTCGACAAGTATGAAAATGCGGTCAGTCCCTACGGTGTCTTTCAGCTGGCCGGGAACGTGGCCGAATGGACTGCCGATTGGTACGACCCTCATTATTACAAAACGGCTCCGGATCGGAATCCCAAAGGTCCTGAAAAGGGGACGCAACGAGCCTTCCGTGGTGGCGGCTGGATTGATAGTACCCCTTCGGTCAGGCCTGCCCAGCGAAACGGCACGGATCCCAATACCAAAATGAACTGGCTGGGCTTTCGCTGTGCACGTGATGCGAAGGAGGCCGGCGAAGCATCGGACGGGAAGCCGGCCCAGACAAGTCTTCAGTAAGCGGTCGGGTGGCGTCAGTCCGGTTGAGTGGGCAACTTGACTTGCCGGAGCGCGTGAATCTGCTCGCTTAGCTCTTTGACCAGCACCCCCATCTTGGGATGTGACGGCTCGAAATCCACGGGAAGGTCATAGTGTTTCAGACCTTCGCTGGCGGTCGGTCCAATCGAAGCCACCACTATCTTCTTGCACCATTCCCTGAACAACTCCGTCTTCTTGTCTTGCTCGGCGAGTTGCATGACGTGATCAACTTGTGCCGCATTCGTGATCAACATGGCGGCAATTGTGCCATTGATCACTTCGGCGATGGCGGCATGTAAGGGAGCAGTGTCTTCCGGCAAGGCCCACCGATACACCGGCACCGAGAAGACCTCTGCGCCGCGCTTTTGTAAGTCTTGGATCATGTCTGGCTTCGAGACGCCGTATTCCTGAATAGCGATTTTGAGGCCCTGCACCGGTCGATAATAATCCAGGGTGGCGATGACATCGTGCCAGGTGTTGGGTTCCGGAACGGTGATATTGGCCTCCACTCCAAAGGTCTTGAGAACTGCTAGCGGCTTTGGCCCCCGCGTAACAACGATCGTTTTTTTTAGGGCTTCAATGATTTCCGCCAATGGATAACGAGTCTGAAGGATTTCCAAGAGAGCTTTCGTGCCTACGCCCGTCATGAGAATCAGGATGTCGAGTTGATTGAGGATGAGCTTCACACCGAAACGAAACACCGCAGAGTTGTCTTGAAGAGGGATAGGAATCTCGCGAAGGGCCGGTACGACCAGAGGTTGCCCGTTGTGGCGTTGGATCAACCGGGCCATCTCCGCGCCCATCCGGCTTTCGAAGGAGAGCACGCGCAAACCATGAAAATCTGTGGGGACCACCGGAGGTGATGGAGTTGGTGGCTCGGCCGCCGGTTCTGCGGGTTCCGTACGAGCCTGCGCTGAGCTGTCAGGCTCACCGCAAATCGACAGGAGCGCCATGATGTCTGACGCCTCATCCAGCAACGCTTGAATCGGGTGGTCCTGGTCCGTGCCGGCGGCGGCGAGCAGTTCCAGCCAAAAAACACAGTCATCGGCGTCTCCAGAGGCGAGGTTGCGGTTGCGATGAAAATCGTCTTCGGACCAGGCCCGCGCCAGTGCGCGGCAGTTGGCCGCGAGTGTAGTGGCGGCTTTGACGAGCGGGGTTTGAATGGCGAGGGTTTCAGGCGTCTTCGGAAGGGGGCCACACAGTTTGAGGATGCCGATCGCGAACTGCTTGGTCTTGTTCCGGAGCTGATCTGTCTGTTCCGATCCGGTCATGACACGTTTCTATCACGGAGGCCGCGGGGAAGCTCAGCGCAAACGCTTATTTTGCATCGCGAGCGCAGCGGAAACCGGTCGATTCGTTCCTGACGGTGGGGTCGCTGTCCACCCGTGTGAAAATCCGGACCGTCGGAGTCTCGTTCTGCCAGCCCGATCCGCGCAATACGCGCTTCGTGCCGGTCTCTGGCCCTTTCGGATTGTTCTTGGGGCTTTTCTCGTAATACCGGGGATCGTACCAATCCTGGACCCACTCCCAGACATTGCCGGCCATATCATATAGACCATACGGACTCTTTCCAGCCTCGTAACTGCCGACCGGCATTAAGGTCTTTTCGCCGATCCAACGCTGATTGTAATTCAAATGTTTCGTTGTAGGCTCGATATTGCCCCACGGGAAACGCCAATCATGGTTGCCTTTGGCAGCCTTTTCCCATTCTGCCTCTGTGGGCAGCCGCTTGCCCGTCCACCTGCAGTAGGCGTCCGCATCCGACCAGTCCACGTTGACCACCGGACGGTCGGCGATCGATTCCGTGATCCGGTCGCCCTCCCACAGGTTTCTCGTAGGATTGGTAGGGTTCTGCGGGACACGATGGCCGGTGGCTTTCACGAATTCCAGATAGCGACCGTTCGTGACTTCATAGGTGTCAATCATGTATGCATTGAGGTACACCTCATGTCGCGGATATTCGTCGCGTCCCCCGTCCCGGTCACCAGGCGGGACACCCATGGGGAACGGGCCTGCAGGGATCAGGACCATCGGAGTCAAGTCTCCTTCTGCGAGGCGTGCATTGTCCGCCATGAGATCGTAAGGGGCAAAAAGGATCACTCCAATGACGACTAAAGGCAACAGGAAAGACATAAGGCACTCCTGACTGTGAAGAGGCATCGTAACACAATGGCCAAGTGACTCGCAGGCTTCAACAGCCAAATTCAAATTGACGGCGATCCAGAAGCCCACCTACTATACGACTGCGGAGGATCTCGTACTATGGGTCGAGCCGTCCACAAGGGGCTCCGGCATGTGGCATTGCGCGTGACGGATTTGGCACGCTCCCGGGCGTTTTATGAAGCGCTCCTCGACATGCGCGTTGTGTGGGAGCCGGACGCCGACAACGTGTATCTCAGCTCCGGGACGGATAACCTTGCGCTGCATCAAATATCGCCCGCAGAGCTGAGCGCGTATCGGCCTCCGCAGGCGCAGTTGTTGGATCACGTGGGGGTCATCCTGGAGGATCGGGAGGCGGTGGACCGGATGTACAATCAGATTGAGACGAAGGTCCAATCGATGGGAGGGACGATCGCGAAACCGCCGAAGCAACACCGCGACGGCAGCTACTCGTTCTATTTTTCGGATCCCGACGGAAACGTGATTCAAGCGCTCTACGAGCCGACAATTAGTCAGTCATGATCATGACTACGAGTTGGGACAGCTTGCCGCGTGACCACTATCTCAGTCTGGTCCCCTGGTGTTGGGCGCAACTCGAGAGTGCCGACCCGCCCGGTCCTTTTCCGTTTGTCGCCGGCCTTGCCCCGGAAGTCGTTGGCTCGCTGCACGAAGCGCATAGCTTGCTCGCGAGCTCGATCGATACGGCAATCAGCGACGTATTCGCAAAGCGGGCGCCGCTCGACGACCCGCTTCGTTCCAGGCGGCTCGAAGACGCGTATGCAGAATTAGTGAATGCCCGTCCGTACCTGAGCCGGCACATCAAATGCGGTCGCAGGAGTGATGGGCACTTCCAGTGGGAGATTCCATTCGATCCAACCAAGTCGGCCACCGTTACGAACGGCGGTCTCCGCATTTTTCATGCGGTCAAGCGGCAAGCCATTCCGATCGGCTTCGACCAGAGATCGCTGGGGCCGATCGTCGGCAGGCTGCTCGGCATGCTGGACGGTTCGCATCGAATGGACGAGATCAAGACGGTGGTGCTTTCCTCACCGCGAGAGGCCCAGCCGGTGCTCTCGCGCTTGGTCGAATCGTTGCACCAATATGAATGTTTGCGAAGCTCGTCGGAAGCTTCGATAGTCCGGCGTTGGTTTGACGTGATCCAGGACCGTGATACGGTCCACCTGGGGCATGCAGCCCTCTTATACCGACAACGGGACAACGCGTTTCTCTTTGATCCCTGGCTCCTCCCGTGGTTTGCGGAATCGTCCGTCCCGTCGCTCTGGACCTCGCTCCTCCCAAAACCCGCGGCAATCTTTCTTACGCACGACCACGACGATCACGTTGATCCGCGAACATTGCTGCATCTTCCTAAAGACACGCCAGTGGTCGTACCAAGCCGCAAAAACCGTCATCGCCTGTACTATGATTACCCGGCGCTCCTGCGCGAGTTGGGATTTACGCGAGTCGTCGAGCTAGCGCATGGAGATGCCTGGCCCTTCGAGGGCGGGACTGTCCTCTCTGTGCCGTTCTATGGAGAAGATCCCTGCGATCTCCGCATGCCGCGGAACTGTTACCTCATCAGCGATCGAGGCCATAACGTGCTGGTCCACGCGGACAGCGGACCGACAAACGATGGGCGATCCGCTTTAAAGGATCACGTCATCGCCCGCCTGGTGGAACAGTATGGGCCTATCGATCTGCTGTTCGCTTCCCAACAGCAGTTGCTTGAAATTCGCAGCCAAGCCGCTCATGCCGCACTCTCTCATCCCGGAAAATGGCTGGACGTGGGGGAAAACGGCTATCTGACCAATGACTATCTGGCGGATCTCTGCGCCACGGCGAAGGCAAGATTGTTCGTCTCGTACGCAACTGGCGGTGCGGACTGGTATCCTGATCATCTCTCCTTCATGTTTAGTGAACGCAATCCCGCTCGAACTGCACTGCTGACCGCCCATTGGGAACCTCCTGAAAACTTGAAAGCGCTGGTGGCCCCCCACGGCTGTGGGTATCATTACGCACGGGCGTTGGATGTATTCAGGGAGACCGGCGGACGGATCGAAGTGCAGCCAGCCGGGGAGGCCCTCATGCCGTTGAATCTCTATCGCGCCGTTCATGGCGAACCGCCCTTTATGAAGCAAGGCGCGCGCCCGTAACCTAGACAACCATATCGACAAGGAATGACTCCATGAGATCTCTCACGCTCGTGACCGGAGTGGCTGGATTCATCGGTTTTCATGTTGCCCGGCGTTTGATCGATCGCGGCGATCACATCATCGGCCTCGACAATGTGAATGACTACTATGATGTGCGACTGAAAGAAGCTCGTCTCGCGCAACTCACGGCGTTGAATGGGTTTCAGTTTGTAAAATTGGACTTGGCAAACCGCCAGGGCATGAAGGAGTTATTCTCTGAATATCCCATTCGGCGCGTCGTGCACCTGGCCGCTCAGGCCGGCGTTCGGTATTCGCTCATCAATCCGCACGCGTACACTGACAGCAACATTGAAGGATTCATGAACATTCTCGAAGGCTGCCGTCAGGTGAAAGCCGAGCACCTGGTCTATGCCTCCTCCAGTTCCGTCTATGGCGGCAATACCCGTATGCCGTTTTCAATTCATGACAACGTTGACCACCCTATCTCGCTCTATGCGGCCAGTAAGAAAGCCAACGAGTTAATGGCGCATTGCTATGCCCACTTGTACGAAATTCCGTGCACTGGCCTGAGATTTTTT
>DASTQY010000314.1:0-6026 GCA_035761525.1 Nitrospira sp.
GTGCATGGTCGACCCGAACGTTTCCTGAACGGCGCGGTCCGTTCCAACCAACAGGTACGACCCCGTTTCCATTGACCCCCCGCAAATCACCGGCTGTCCCGTCTGTCGAAACTCGGGTGCCAGCTCGGCGCTCGACGGCCCGAAGGCACGCGTCGCTCCCTTGCGATGTACGAGCAAATCGCCTTCCGCATAGCGTTCAACTTTGGCGATATTGTGAGCCACGTCATAGACCAATTCCATGCCCAGTTCCTCAGCGGACGTGGAAAAGACGGCGGCAAACGCCTCCCGAACGGAATGCGTAATGACCTGCCGGTTGGCAAAGGCCATGTTGGCCGCACAATTCATCGCGGCGAAGTAATCCTGCCCTTCCGGCGAACGGAAGGGGGCACAGGCTAGTTGCTGATCCTTGACGGTAATATTGTATCGTCGCATCGCCTTTTCAAATATTTTGAGATAGTCGCTGGCGATCTGATGACCAAAGCCGCGGGAACCACAGTGAACCATGACGACGATCTGATCCTGGCCGGTGATCCCGAGCGCCGTGGCTGTCCCGGCATCGAAAATCCGCTCATTGGATGCTACTTGGATTTCGAGGTAATGATTGCCCGAACCTAGAGTCCCCAGTTGATTGATTCCACGCCCCGCCGCCTGATCGGACACGGTCGACGGATCGGCTCCGCCGATGCAACCGCCTTCTTCGATCCGCGAAAGATCCTGATGCCATCCATAGCCGTGTTCGACACACCATCGCGCGCCTTTCAGCATGACACGTGTGAGCTCGTTCCGGTCGAGCCTGACTGCTCCAGCTGCGCCGACACCGGCTGGCACGCGGCGGAAAAGCTCCGTCATCAGGCGCTCCAAGCGCGGCTGCACGTCCATCAATGATAGATTCGTGCGGATCAACCGCATGCCGCAATTGACGTCATAGCCCACACCGCCAGGGGAAATGACTCCCTGTCTGGCATCAAACGCCGCGACGCCGCCGATCGGAAATCCGTATCCCCAATGGCCATCCGGCATGCAGAGGGCATAGCGTTGGATGCCGGGGAGACAAGCCACGTTGGTGACCTGATCAAACACACCTCGATCCATCGATTGCAAAATGGTCTGCGTGGCGTACACTCTCGCCGGCACCAGCATGCCCGCCTTTTCCGAGGCAGGAATTTCCCACACTTCGTCGGCGATCCTATTCACGCGCATGTCGGTATTCAACCGCATCAGACCACTCTTAGACATCGACCACCACTGTGACCTTCCACATCGAACCGTTGCGCTCCATCCTGTACCGATGCTTCGTGATGCCTTTCACGTCATTGCGGAGTTCTTGCCTCCCCCCATCGACAGGAGCACCGATCAGAGTGGCCTTTATCGTCCACCCGCTGTTCTCGCAACGGAGGGTAAGCGGTGCGTCCCGGAACACGACGCCGGCCGCATCTTTCCAATAAACTATCTCCGATAGCCATTCAATCAGGAGATCGTCTAGGGTTCCCTCCGTTTTCAGCACCTGGCGCTTCCAGGAGTCCGCGATGGTCATGGGATTCGCCAGAACCTCGAGCAACGCCCGGGTCGCTCCGACAAAGACCTCCTCGGCGGAATCGCCTTCGGCTTCGAAGGCAATGTCGGCAATGGCAATATCGTCAAGGAAGCGGAAGGCGTGCGACATGGGACTGCTGAGAGAAACGGCGTGACACTCAGTGTGAGGTGAAGGTACCGGTTATCAGACTACCGCTCCCTGCCCAGCGCGAGAAAACAAGCGGTGGACAGGGAACGGCCGGTTAATCGAGTTCGAACGTCTTCGAGAAATTCGTAAGATTCCTGCAGCCGTCGCCCGTGACGAGTACCATGTCTTCGATCCGCACGGCGCCCAGCCCAGGATAATAGAGGCCCGGCTCAACCGTGACGACGTGCCCTTCCAGCAACAATGATCCTGTGCGACTAATGCGCGGCGCTTCATGAATATCCAGTCCGACGCCATGGCCGGTGCCATGGAAGTATCCTTGCATGCGGCCGTTCACCAGACCCGTCTTGTATCCGGCTTTTTCGAATCGCTCGCAGATGCCTCGGTGAATTTTCATGCCATCGGCGCCGTCCTTGATTTGAGCGATGGCTTCCTCCTGCGCATCGAGCACCGTCTGGTACAACCGCTTGAGTTCGGCACTCGGCGTTCCGCGCACGACCGTGCGCGACATATCTGCAAAGTACCGTGACGAAGCCGATCGCGGGAAGACATCAAATATGATGCTGCGATGGGCCGGCAATGGACCGCTCCCTTCGTTGTGGGGATCACACGCCTGCTCACCGCCAGCGACGATCGTATGTTGCGCCACGCAATCGCGTTCCATCAGTTTCACGTTGATGAGTTTCTTGATGCGTTCGGATGTCAACGGTTCGTCGTCCAGCCATAATTGCCCTTCCTTGATCAGGGCTTGCCGTAGCCGGTCATGTGCAGCAGCCACGGCCTCTTCTGTCGCGCGCTGAGCCGCTTCAATGTGACGGACTTCTTCGGCAGTCTTGACGACGCGTTGCTCGTAGAATGGATCCGGTTTGGCATGAACCTGATAGCCGAGCTCTTGCAATCGCGCGGCATGACTGTACGGAAAATTGGCTGGAACGAGCACCTGTTTGATTTTCGCCTCGCGCAAGACCACATGCACAATGTCCACACTTCCGGGTGCCGCAACACCGTGATCCCTCGCGCGGCGTTCGATCTCCGAGTAGGACAATACACGATCAACGGCAGCTTGGCTCTTCGCCCGATCCATCTCCAGATCGTTCATAATGAGCAAGCGCTCACCCTTGATTTCCAGATAGATGAACGGATCCGGCGCAATGAATTTCGTGGCGTGATAGAGGTTTGAATCGAGCTCACTGGCTGCGATGAAAACCGTGGCTTTATGGGACTGCGACGGTGATCGTGACATACGACTGGACCCCTTACTGTACTCACCGAGCACGTGGCCCATCCACGCGGCGGTCCTCCTCGCCCGGTTGTATGACCCTCGACGCTGTAGGCGTGGCGGGAAACGAAGCCGGCGGGTATCGGCGTATCCTGGCGGAATTTAACACGGGGTCGGTAGAGGGTCAAGGAACAGCCGGAGCCGGTTCCTGCGGAATGACGTCCTTCGAGACGGCCTTATTTTCATCCGGCGTGACCAAGTCGATCGGTAGCATGACGGTGTTCTTCAACACATCGACGGCCAATTGCGCCAAGCCCGTAAGGCCGGTAGCAAAAGATTTCATCGGCAAATACGTCACCTCCGGATCTTCGATGGCGCCTTTTACGGAAAACATCGCCGTGGCAAAGCCTTTCCGTTCGCCGGCGAACAGCCTGCCGAACAACGGAATCGTCTTGAGAAATTGCGAATAGGAGCCGAAGGGGCTGACGGCCCACACCATATCGACTTGATCGGTCGGGAGATCGTAGTTTCCGGCAGCGGTGATTTTCACGATAGGACTATCGATGATCAAGTTCTCGGTTTCGAACAGGCCGTTGCGCATCATGACCGTCGCCGTGATCTTGTTGTAGGGCAACCCTTCCTTCTCAAGGTCGACCTTACCTTGCAGGACGGCCGGCAGGTTCAAAATGCTAATGATTTTCCAAATCGCACGTTCCTCTGATTTAAAGATGCGGCCGTTCTCGAGCAAGAGATCGGCCCTGCCGTTGAGCGTGGGATAGATCCCGTGAGGATTGCGCCCATGGCCTCGTACCGTTCCGGTTATCCGCGCCTCTCCGGTGATGCCACCGCCTTTGGAGCCCGCCAATCGATACATGTCTTCGACCAGCAATCCGGTGGCGCGTAGCGCGATTTCAGCTTCCGCCGGCTCCCCGCGCGGGAGTTGCACCACGATGCGCCCGGCAATATCCCCGTTGGTCGACTGTCCGGACATCCGGTCCAGATCGAGGACGCCGTCTTGAATGGTCATTCGTGCCGACATGGCACCGAATTTCAGATGCTTGTACCGCCCGCGGGCAATGGAAGCCGTCGCACTCACTTTGCTGGTGGCCGCAAGCCACTCGAGTAGGTCACGGATAGGGGCACGCTGACCTTTCGGAATCAGCAGGTCGATGTCCATCTGATTGGATTCCAACTTGGCTGTCATCACGGGCTTCGTCGCCCAATTGCGCACCGTTCCCTCCATTGTCAGGTCACTGTCAGAGAGACGGAAGGAGAGCCGCTTGAGTTCGGCCGTATCGCGAGTGAGGAGCAACCTCACATACAAATCATGGATCGGCCCGTCGGCGCCCTTGGTGACCATCAGGCCGTTACTCAACGCCAGCCACCCCGTCGTTTTCCAGGAACGCCAGTCACGCTCACGGCCTTTGATATCCAGGGACAATTCCAGATTTCCCGCTTCGAACCCTCCTTTGACAATCCATTCGGGCACCGACGACAAGGACAGCGTGCCGGTCGCAAGGGAAGCATCGATGAAAAATTTGTCTCCCAGTTGAATCTTTCCTTTGATCGGCAAACGGATCGGTGGGGCGGCGATCTCTACTCGAGTCAGGGTCATGTGCTTCGATTGCTCAACATCGCCTTCGAACGTGACGGTGACGGGTGCACCAGTCGGTTTCTCCATGATGCCGGGAAGGCTGACCTTGGAGTCCGTGAGCGCGAGTTCTCCTCGCATATGCGGCGCCCCGCTTGCCCCTGTTATCACCACAATGGTGCTCGCCATCCCTTCCATCATCCCCGGAGGGATGGCTTTCGCCGGCACCAGGTTCGCCATGTGTGCGGCGTCGCCACTGATCCGTACGGCCAAGTCGCGGAAGACGCTCCCCGAGCCCCCTGTAATACCGCCCTGGACCTGCACCAACAAGTCGCCCAGATGGCCGGTCACCTGGTCAAATTGCGTTTCTCCCTCGGCCAGGATGAATCGCCCCTGGAGGCCGGTCAACCGTTCCGGCAAGTAACTGCTTGTCAGATTCACATGCTGCGCCTTCACTTCGCCTCCTGCGAACGTGATGGCGTTGGGCGGCCCCACCAGACGAAACACCGGCGAGGCCATCCCTTCCACATCACGGGATGACGCCAGGACGCGTGACAGCAGTTCGGACTTGACGGTCGTCGAAAGGAATTGCAGCAGGTCTCCCGCCGCCATTGTTCCGCTGATTTCCAGCTCCAGCCAGGGACCTTGCTCGAGAAAGGAGAGTTGCCCTTTACTGTCCGACATATGGATTGTCCCGTAGAGTCCGCTCAGTTTCGTGACGCGGATTCTTCCGGCTTCAATCACGACATGCGCATCCAAATCTTTGGCGGGTACGCGGCTTTCGCCAATGAGGGCCTGTCCCTTCTGGACATGAAACTCTCCGGTGACGGCCAGTTGCGGCCCTTCGACATACGAGCCCGTCACCGTGGCGGACACCACCTCAACCAGCCCTTTGATCTGACGATCCTGCATGACCGACGGCAATTGGGGATGAATCCACACGGCGGGAATTTTATCGAGGAGCTCGCTGATTTGAACCGGCGACGACGAAAACGTTACCGCGAAGGTCGGCTGAGGAGCGAGAAGGCCGGACAGGCTGGCTTTGCCCGTCACGGCAAATTGCTCCATGTTGCCCGTCAGGTCCGAGAGCACGGCGTCGAATCCTGCCACACCGGGGAAGATCTTAATCGCGCTGCGCGCATTCACACGACCATGCAACGATTCGGGAACGGGACGTGGGCCGAGGAAATCCGCGGCGTCGCGGATGCTGAGGTTGGCCGCTTCAATCAGGCCGTCGAATTGCACCGGAAATACGAGACGTTTGCCTTCGTCAACGGCCAGCGTTTGCTGTTCAGCCTTTTTGAAGGTGCCGGACAGAGATAGAGCGGAGCGGCCCTGGGGGCCGTTGTGCGCGGCAGAAACATGCAGGTCCGCCTGCCCACGCTCGAGGAAAATCTCGAGTGCGGCCTCCACCGACTGCAATGTCACGGTGCGGGGTCCATCCGGCCTGCCCTCATCGATCATGACGACCGTGCCGTTCAGAATCGTGGCTTCCCGGATGCGGAAGATTCGCGTCATCATTTGGAGCGCCTCGTCGT
>DASTQY010000315.1:0-2254 GCA_035761525.1 Nitrospira sp.
GACACCACGGTGCAGGTAGCCCAGGTCCGGGGTCGCTTTGACGATTCGCTCTCCATCCAATTCGAGCACGACCCGCAGGACTCCATGCGTGCTGGGATGCTGAGGGCCCATGTTGAGCAACAGCTCTTCTCGGCGGCGGGAACCCGTCGGTGAATCGATCCTGAACGCTTCCTTCTGGAGTTCGGGAACCTCTCCCTCGGTCAGTTCAACCGGCGGTTCGTCCAATCGCGGGATGAACTCGAATTGGCTGCGCCAGCCCCGACCTTCGGCAGGGAAATCCTTTCTCAACGGGAACCCTTCCCCATAATCCTCCGGCAAGAGGATGCGTCGTAAATCGGGATGACCCGCAAAGTTGATGCCCATCATGTCGTAGACTTCGCGCTCGAGAAACTCGGCGCCTTTCCAGATGCCGGTCACAGAGGCAATGGTCGGATTCTCCTCGGACACCCTGGCCTTGAGGCGTATGCGGCGGCGGTAAGTTAGCGAATGCAGGTGATAGACGACCTCGAAGCGCTGCTGATCTTCCGGGTAGTCCACGGAGCAGATATCCGTGAGGTGGTCGAACGAAGCTTCCGGCGCATCGTGAAGAAAGCGAGCCACATCGAGCATCCGATCGGCAGCTAGCTGAACGGTCACCTCGGACCGCGCCGTGTCCGCTTCGACGCAGAGCACCGCCTGGGGAAATTTCGTCATCAACGTTTCGATCAGGGGCTGCATGACTTATCTGACGAAGACCTTTTCTCGCTGGATCTTTTCCTGTAGCTTCATGAGGCCGTCCATGAGAGCCTCGGGCCGAGGCGGACAGCCGGGCACATACACGTCGACGGGAACAATCTGATCCACGCCCTGCACGACCGCATAACTGTTGTAATGGTTTCCGGAAGTGGCGCACGAGCCCATGGAGATCACATACCGCGGCTCAGGCATTTGATCGTAAATGCGGCGGATGACGGGCGCCATCTTACGCGTCACCGTTCCGGCCACGATCATCAAATCGGACTGGCGCGGAGAGGCGCGGAAAACTCCCGCGCCGAACCGGTCGATGTCATAGCGCGACGACACGCTGGCGATCATTTCGATCGCACAACAGGCCAGGCCGAACGTCATCGGCCACAGTGCCGATTTTCTGGCCCAGTTCACGACCGCGTCCAGGTTAGTCGTGATGATATTGGCCTCAAACTGTCTCTCTAAGAAACTCATCTCGCTCTCTCGCTAATACGTACCGTTGTTTGGCGGTCCGCCGACCCTCTTTCCACATCAAACGCCGGCTGTAGCCTCGCTCGCTCTCCATCAGGGCTGATTGATCTCGCACTGCGCGCTTGGACGAGCGCCGCGTTTCTTACAATGCGCTTTGATCTGGTGTGCGCGTTCAGCGAGCAAGGGAGATCAACAGCCCTGCCGCCCGCTTTCCTGGGTGCGCGTCTCAATCCCATTCTAACGCACCCTTCTTCCATGCGTACCAGAGTCCCACCAGCAGAATGGCGATGAACACCAACATTTCGACGAGTCCCAACAGACCAAGCGATTGAAAGCGCACGGCCCACGGAATGATGAAAATCACTTCGATATCGAAAATGACGAAGAGCATCGCAATGATGTAATACCGCATGGGGAATTGCACCCGGGCATCGGAAAACAACGGGCTTCCGCTTTCGTAAGGATTGAGTTTGGCACGATACGGACGATGGGGACGAACCAGGCGTCCGGCCAAGAGTTGGATGGCTCCAAACGCAATCGTAATGCCGATGAAAAGGAGAATCGGCAGGTAGTTCAAGGGAACGGCTTCGTCCGCCATCACATCTCGATTCTAGGCCGCTGCATGCCGGCTCAACGCCGAGCCAAAAAACGGCCGGAAGGTCAATCCATCGAGTACCGGTCGATCCAGTGCCTTGTGTTGCACAAGAATCTTAAAAGTTCTTCCCATACCCTCGGGCTTGAGCAGGTGGATAGCGGCCCGAAATTCAACACTGTCCGGCGCCAACTGGGCAAGCATATCTTCTATGCCCAAGCCCATTAGAAAACTCATTTGGTTGGTGAAGCCGGTGACGGACAAGCCGGCCTGCTCACCGACCGTAGCCAAGGTCGTAAAATCAACGTGAGTGGTGATGTCTTGCTCTCCCACCCGGACGTAGGGATCTTCGCCTGCCATTTGTGAGTAATAGCAGAGTAGTGTGCCTCGCGATCGCTCCGGTCCATAGAGGTCTTCGGCCGCATGTCCGTAATCGATCGTGATGACGACGCCCTGCTCGAGGCT
>DASTQY010000316.1:0-3393 GCA_035761525.1 Nitrospira sp.
GCGGGCTCGATTCATGTCGTCGATATTGGAATTCCGGCCGCGTTTGTGGACGAGATCGACAGCCGGACATTGCTCCTGACAAAAGAAATGGTCAGGGAGGCACTTCCCGCGCGTCCTGCGTCATCGCACAAGGGCACATTCGGCCATGCAGGTATCCTCGCGGGCTCAGTCGGGAAAACAGGCGCGGCAGCGCTCGCCGCACGGGCAGCGCTCCGCGTTGGAACCGGCTTAGTCACCGTCGGCGTGCCGGCCAGTGTGAATGACGTCTTGGAGGCAAAACTCCTGGAAGCCATGACGCTGCCTCTTCCCGAGACAAAAGCTCGCACCCTCAGTCGGGCGGGCGTTGATCGGATACTCGCCTTCATGCAAGCCCGGACGGCGATCGCTATTGGCCCGGGACTCTCGACCCATCCTGAGACCGTTGAGCTCGTCCAGTCCTTGATGAAACACCTTGACCGGCCTTCGGTGCTGGATGCCGACGCCTTGAATGCGCTGGCGAGTCGTGCGTCATTGCTGACCGCGTGCAAAATCCCTCCTGTTCTCACTCCACACCCTGGTGAAATGGCCAGGTTGGAGCCGGACGCTACTTCACAGAGCGTGAATGCCGACCGCCTGGGCACCGCCGCACGTTTTGCCCGCGAACGCGGAGTGTTTCTGGTGTTGAAGGGTGCGCGAACCGTGATTGCGCGTCCGGATGGCCTTCTGGCGATTTGTCCAACAGGCAATCCCGGCATGGCCACCGCTGGAACGGGAGATGTGTTGACTGGCATGCTTGTCGGCCTTCTGGCTCAAGGAATCCCGTCCTGGGAAGCGGCCTGCGCGGCGACCTATCTGCACGGCAAGGCAGGAGACCTGGCAGCTGAGCACTTGGGATCGGCGGGTATGATTGCCGGCGACTTGATCGAACACATTCCGTATGCATTCCGAGCCATCAGCGAGTAATCGAAAGCCCAGATCCGAGCGGGTATGGCAACTGGCCTTACCTTCACCGCGTCACACCGATCGCCTGGGACGCGCGATTGGTTCAGCGCTGCAGGGAGGTGAATCACTGGCGCTCTACGGACCATTGGGATCTGGGAAAACAGCGCTTGTTCGCGGAATTGCTGCCGGCCTCGGCGCCACATCCAGCGCCGTGACCAGCCCGACATTCGTGCTTCTCCACGAGTACCGTGGAAGATTGCCGCTCGCACACGTTGATCTGTATCGACTCAGTTCTCCCAAAGAGGTGGAATCAATCGGTCTCGATGATTATCTCTCCGGATCGACGGTTGTCGTGATCGAATGGGCCGACAAGGCTCCTGGAATTCTCCCCCCAGACCGTCTTGAAATGCAGTTGCGCCATCGAACGGTTCAGAGTAGAAGTATCAGACTCATGGCTACCGGACCGCTGTCGGCTGCCCTGCTGGCCCGCACGAGAACGAAGCGTTCCTCCAGACGTCCCCGCTCGGGACGGCCCCCTTCGGCCACCGCAAAAGGACTGTCCTCCCGATGATTCGCGTGATCCTCGTCGGAACGCTGTTCTTGTTGTGCCTGGCCTTTTTTCTTCAAAATCAAGAACAAGAAGTCACGCTCCGCTATTTCTTCGGATTGTTTGAGGCCTCCACGCCGATCTACAAGCCCATTTTAGCGGGGTTCGGAATTGGCCTTTTGGTATCCCTCATCCTTCTGTTCCCTCCTTGGGTGAAAGGCCGCATCGAACTGCGTCGAAAAACTAAGGCGCTACAGGAAGCCGAGGTGGACCTGGAACGACTTCGGCACTCGCTGGAAAAACTCACGGGCCGACCTGCGCCGCCCGTGCCCGGGGATTTGCAACGACGGGAAGGCGTCGATGAGTGAGGAAGAAACGACCCCGCTGATGCGGCAGTACCGCGAGATCAAACGCGGCTATCCTGAAAGCATTCTATTTTTCCGCGTCGGGGACTTTTATGAAATGTTCTACGAGGATGCTCAGGATGCTTCGAAACTCCTGTCCATCGCCCTGACGTCGCGAGACAAGTCCAGCGCCGATCCCGTTCCCCTCTGCGGCGTTCCTTACCACGCAGCTCAAGGCTACATTGCAAAATTACTGAAGGCCGGGCGCACCGTCGCTCTCTGCGAGCAGGTGGAAGACCCCAAGGCGGCAAAGGGTCTGGTGCGTCGGGAGGTCGTGCGCCTTTATACACCCGGCACTCTGGTGGATACCGAATTGTTGAATCCTGCCGAGTCGAATTTCCTCGCAGCCGTCACCCGGGTGCCACGGCGAACCTCCGGGGAAGCCACGCGTGTGGGCTTGGCCGCATTGGATGTGACCACGGGGGAATTCTGGCTGATGGAGTGGGAAGGCGACGACCAACAGGTCGCCGATGAGCTGGCTCGCCTGCAACCGAGAGAATTGCTTCATTCGGAATCGGACACGGTCGTGACGCTGTCTATCTCGCAACTTCAAGGCATTCGGCTCTGCGCCCGGGACCAGGCCTGGTTCGATCATGAGGACGCGTCGCGATTGCTGCAAAGCCATTTCGGCGTTCAGTCGCTCGACGGATTCGGGTGCCACGACACTACCGCAGGTTTGGGCGCAGCCGGTGCTGTCTGGCGCTACTTCCGCGAGACACAGCCCGGTGCTTCTCCAGCGCATGTCCGGCGTCTCCAGCGTCGCAAGAGCGGCGATGCTATGCATCTGGACGGCGCGACGATTCGGAATCTGGAGTTGGTTCGCTCGCTTGGAGAGGAGCCGAGCAGCGGTCGTAACACGACGCTATTCTCCGTGCTGGACCGAACCGGTACGGCGATGGGAAGCCGGCTGCTGCGCGACTGGCTCTTGAGACCGTTGACCGACTGTCATGCGATTGACGCAAGGCTGGATGGAGTTGACGAACTCAAGGAACGGCTCAGCGAGCGTGTGGCCATCCGTGCGGCGCTACGAACCGTCCAGGACATTGCACGCTTGAGCACCCGAGTGACGCTCGACGTTGCGGGGCCGCGAGAATTGCTAGCCTTAAAACACTCCTTGGGCGCTCTTCCGGCCGTCCGTCAGCAGCTTGAGCGCTGTCGATCCACCCTCCTCGCCGAACGGCGCGATCAATGGGACGACTGTCGCGATCTTTACGACCTCATCGAACAGGCTATTGATCCGGATGCTCCACTCTCGGCACGGGACGGCGGCATTATCCGTTCCGGATATCACCCTCGTGTCGACGAACTGCGGAAAGCACGTACGGAAGGCAAGGGTTGGATCGCTGCATTGGAGGTGAAGGAACGCGAGCGGACGGGCATCGACTCTCTGAAGATTCGCTATAACCACGTGTTCGGCTACTACATCGAGGTCACCAAGGCCAATCTTTCCAGGGTGCCATCCGATTTCATGCGCAAGCAGACATTGGTCAATGCAGAACGGTTCATGACAGCCGGCCTCAA
>DASTQY010000317.1:0-8022 GCA_035761525.1 Nitrospira sp.
CTGATCGAAGTGGAAGACGACGGAGCCGGTCTGGATATCGACAAAATCCGGGCGAAAGCGGTCGAGCGTGGCCTCGTGCGTTCCGACATCGCAAAAAATCTTCCAGAAGCCGAGGCTATCAAGTTCATCTTTCTTCCCGGCTTCTCGACTGCCGAGCAGGTGGGTGACCAGGCGGGCCGTGGCGTGGGCATGGACGTTGTTAAACGGGTCATCGAGAGCATGAATGGCCATATCGACGTCGAATCCATCCGCGGTGTCGGCACCAAATTTACTCTGCATTTACCGCTGACGCTGCTTATCGCGACTGCTTTGATGGTCCGTTCCGGAGAGGAACGCTATGGGATTCCCTTGCCGAGTGTCCGCGAGGTGACGATGCTCACGGCCGGTTCCCTCCAACAGATGGGTGAGCGGTCGATGCTGCATCTCGGAGACGAAGCCGTTGACGTGCAACCTCTGCAACACCTGATGTATCGGAACGGATCGACCCGGGTGGAAGTCGGAAAACCGGTCGTCATTGTGCGGACCGGCACGGGGCCGGTCGGATTGGCTGTGGACGAGTTGCTCGGCCGCCAGGAAATCGTCATTAAGCCGATCGGCGCGCTTAAATCATTGGAGCGCTCCTGTTTTGGCGGGGCCACCATCGATCCCGAGGGGCGCGTGGTACTTGTGCTCGATCCTGCACGGCTGATCTCCGGCGGGGAGCAAGCCGCCGCGCCGTTGGAAGCGCTGAGTGAGACGGCGACAGGCACCGACACGGAGACGCCGTTCCAAGAAGCGATGCCCCAGTCGAACGTCGAGCAAAAGATCCTCCTGATCGATGATTCGTTAAGCATCCGCAAGTTCGTGGGGCGCATGCTCGAAACAGCAGGCTATGAGGTCGATACTGCCGTGGACGGAGAGGAAGGACTTCGCAAGGCGTCCGCGAAGAATTATCGGCTGATCCTGACCGATCTCGAGATGCCGAAACTCAACGGATATGAAGTAATTCAGGCGCTGCGCAGCAGATCGCAGACACAACAGACGCCGATTATCGTCATGACGACGCGCGCCGGTGACAAGCACCGCCAGATGGCGCTGAACGTCGGCGCGAGTTCGTATATCGCCAAGCCGGTTGAAGAGCGGGCGTTGATCCAGGAGCTGGAACGCTGGATCGGACAAGAGTCGCCCGCACGAAAAGTCTAGCGACCTCCCCGGCCGCCGGGCCGCGATGAATGGAGGGAGGACAGTGATACAGTTATGAGTTTGCGTGGCCATCATATCGCAACCACTGCCGTGGTGCAGACGGCCAGATTTCTGGTCGTGCGTTTCGACAGGATACTGTGCGCCTTGCCGTCGCAAGGCGTCCGGGGCGTCCTCACGCCGGCTGAGGCCGGTTCAGGAAACCAGATCACCGCTGTCGGCATCACCTATCAGGATATTGATTTGGCAAGCCGGCTCGGCGTCACGCTCGATCCTGCCAATCCTGACATGCGCGTCGTCCTGTATTCCAACGGTCAGACCAATGGGGCGGTGCGTGTCGAGGCCGTCATCGGCATGATCGAAGTCGAGCGGGAGGAGTGCCGGCCGTTGCCCTCGCACTTTCAACACGAAGAGCGCACCTGGATATCAGGGACGACAATGTGCAAGGACGAGTTAGTGTTGATCCTGACTCCGGAATGGGTGCTGGGTGAACTAGGGGAAGTCGTGGCGGCAGGCACCGGACCACGGTCCCTCTCCGCCTCATAGGTGACGCGTGTTACGAGCAGCGCAAAAACATGACCAGGCGGTCAGCGGCAAACGATCCTGGAACGTCGTCGTGTTTTCCGTCGGCGGGAAAAAGCTGGCGGCAAGAACCGAGGATGTCGGCGGTGTCGCGCCGTGGATCGAGCCCTTGCCGGTTCCCAGCCGTACGCCGTTTGTGGGAGCCATGCTGAAACGCGATAAAGATGTGATGCCAGTCTATGATCTTGGAGGGCGGCTCAGCCGGCACCCGGAAGGCGATACGCTGCTGTGTCTGGTCGCCCGCCACGTCGACGGGCCGATGGCGATTTGCATCGACGGTGTGATCCCATCGCTGCACAATGTAGATGTCGCTCAGATCCTTCCCAGCAAGCGCCTGGATCTTGAAACGCTCGGGAGTTTTAGCGATGAGGGACAGGAGATCGAGATCGTGGCGCTTCAAAGGCTGGGCCGCAATCGCCAGGACCACGTAGGGTCGTAAGTTGAACAGCGAAAGGACTGATACATGCCGAAGATCCTGGTCGCAGATGATAGCATCGCCGTTCGCAAGGTCGCCGAACGGCTGCTGACGGAGGCCGGGTTAGGCGTAACATTGGCTGCCAACGGCGAAGAAGCCTTGGCGTTGCTGGCGCGAGAAGTGCCTGATCTTATCGTGTCCGACGTCATCATGCCCGATAAAAGCGGGTATGAGGTCTGTGCGTTCGTCCGGGGACAGGCCGCCCTGGCCAATACACCGGTCCTGCTCATCTCCGGCATCGTCAATGACGAAGTGACGAAGCAGGCCGAGTCCTGTCACGCCGATGGCGTGCTCAAGAAGCCGTTCCAGGGCACCTCCCTCAAAGACCGGGTCCTCGAACTTCTCGGCAAGAAGCAGAGCGCACCAACACCGGCTCCGGCCAAAGCGGCAGCCGCACCCGCAGCGCCCACGTCTCCAGCCAACGCCCAAGTTCCGGACGAGCAGGGGCCCGCGGCTCGCCAGGCGGTTGAGAAGCTGAAGCAGGTTGAAGAGGAACTTCAAAAGGAGCGCCGGCAAACGTCGCTGCTGACGCAGCGGATCTCGCAACTCGAGGCTCAGACAGGACGGATCAAAGAGCTGGAAGCGCAGTCTGGCCGTCTCAAAGAGCTCGAGGTCCAAGCGGCACGCATGAAGGAACTTGAGCTGCAGTCGGGGCGCATGCGGGAGCTTGAAGGCATGCTCGTTGCCGAGCGTGAGCAGACCGCTCAGGCGAAGAAAGCCGCCGGGGAACTGACGGCAACCCTGCAACGCTTGAAAGAGCTCGAATCCGTGTTGAAGCATGAGCGCGAACAAAGCGCACAATTCAAGAAACAAGTCGCCGATCTACAAAGTCAGGCCGGCCGAGTTTCGGAGCTGGAAGGGGCGCTCCAGAAAGAGCGGGCGCTGGCCGTTCAGCAGACGCAGCGCATCACCGAAATGCAAAAATCCGTCGCCCGGGTCCAAGAGCTCGAGGCCGCGTTGAATGCCGAGCGTCAAGCGGCGACGCAGCTTGTCCAGCAGATGACGGCCATGGAGAAGGCCGTGAATCGCTCCCAGGAGCTGGCCCAGCAATTCGCGCGGGAACAGCAGCGCGTCGAGGAACTCACCCGCCGGCTGGCCGATCACGAAACGGGAGGCACCAAAGCGAAGGAAATCCAAGAGCTCCTGGAGACCGAGCGAGAGCGCAATGCGGTGTTGGCACGCCGGGTCTCAGAGACGGAAATGGCCGCTCAACAAGCGACCAGACGCTTTGAAGAAATGGCCAAGAAGTTGGGCGAGATCGCGGGCTTGGCTTCCCAGCTGGGGAGTGGATCCAAGCGCGCTTGAGGCGTCCGCGCTCATCGTACGCAGGCGGGCCAAGGCATGCATGTAACAAGCCGCCCGATCCTTCCTCCAACATCCGCACGTGACACGCATGACCGCCCGATGTTTCGGCTCCTCCGGCTGGTCTTGCATAGGTGAGGGAGTGCTTCCATGTCGGGCGATACATCAGATGAATTCCAAAATGAACTCGTCGATCTGTTCGTCCAGGAGGCGCATGAGTGGTTGCAGAACATTCACGTCGCGCTCGACGAGATACAGCAGGGACCGCCGCCTGAGCGTCACGCCGCCTTGATCAATACGCTGACCGCCGGCGTGACCAATCTCGGCGGATCCGCTGCCACGATCAATCTTCCTCATGTCGAACAGGCCAGTTTTGCCGCCCTGCCTTTTATTGAAGCCATTAAAGATCCAACCAAATCGTTTTCCGTGCAGGATTTTCTCTCACTTTGCAAACAGCTTGGGCAGATCCACACGGCATTGACGAACGCCACCGGCGTGTCCTTCGACTCGGAGGCTGAAGGGGAAACGGTCGAGGCGGCTCCTGGATTGTCGCCGACCGAGTTCGTTGAGACGTTGCGGAAGCTTCAGTCGAAACAGGCGACGACGGGACCGTTGGAGCGAAATCTCATCAAGACCATGATCGATCAGATGGAAGGACAGGTACAGGCTGGTGTGCAGCACGTCGGCGTCGACGTGATTCAAGGGTATCTCGACCGGATGTCGGAGTCGGAAGAGGCGTTTGTCCAGGTTGTGGACGAGCAGATGCCGAACTTGACGGCTCAGTTGTCTTCACTAGCCGACCCAGCAAACATGCCCGACAACGTGCTCGAAGCGTCCATTCGAGAGGTCACACAATTGAGAGCCGAAGCGCAACAGGTCAATGTCACTCCGGCCATGACGTTTTTCAGTGGATTGCACAGCCTCTTATCGGTTCTCGCACAACATCGCATGAGCCTGGCGGCCTCGCGGGTGCAGGCCATTACCGACAGGGTGAGCGTCGTCCGGAAGCTGATTCATCAGTGGGTCGAACGGGGAAGAACCGAACGGGCGGCGATAGGCCAGGCGCTGCCAGCGAGATGACCTCCGTCGTCTGCTTGTCTTGACATGACCCACGCCGATTGCATGCTGAATTGATCCGTCATGAACCGGGTGGGCGGGCCTCAATCCGCCCCATAGAAATGGACGAACGACGAGCTACAGATCTGTACCGCCGGACAGAGGACACGCTGACGTCCGTTGCCTCGGCGATTCAACGCCAAGCTCCGCTTGATCTCACAGACTTATCTGCGCTGGCTCAAGAGATTGCGGAGTCGATCGCCCGTAACGATCAACTGGTCGTGCAGGCGTTGGCGGGGCCTAGCGGCTCCACGTTGATCACCAATCTCATCAACGTGAGCATCTTGGCGACAAAGGTGGGGTCCGGCCTCGGATACTATGGGGAAGAACTTCAGCGCCTCACGTTGGCCGGGCTGGTTCACGACATCGGGTTGTTTGCGGTTCCGCAATCCGTAGTTACGAAGTCGGGGAAGCTGACTCCCGAGGAACGCACCTTGATCGAGCAGCACCCGGAATTGGGCCATCAGTTGGTCAAAAAGCTGGGCGGGGAATGGCAGTGGCTCGCCCTGGTCGTTCGGCAGGCCCATGAACGCTCCAATGGGCGAGGCTATCCAAACCGGCTAAAAGGTCGCGACATCCATGAGTTTGCTCAGATCATCGGCGCCGTCGATGTGTTCGATGCCCTCGTCACGCCGCGTCCGTATCGTCGCCGGTTTTTTCCGCATGAGGCCGTCCGCGAGTTGCTGGTCGCAGAGCGGTCGGCCTTTCCGCGTGAAATCATCAAAGCGCTGGTTGAACAGCTTTCGGCCTATCCGCTCGGCACGCTGGTGCGGCTCACGACCGGCGAAGTGGGGTCGGTCGTGGGAATCAACGTGCAGTTTCCACTGCGTCCAATCGTAGAAGTTATGTCCGATACCATTCCCGGAAGCGGAGCGGACAAACGCGAGATCGATCTCAGCCTGTCGCCGCTCGTGTCCATTACCGAAACGGTCGAGTCCCCGGACGTTGGACGGGTGTCGTTTCGCTCCGGCGCTCTTGCTGAACGACGGTCTAAAACGCTTCCAACGGTATCCGATCAATTTACGTCCTTGCTCGAAAATCTGGATGCGCTGGCCAGCGCCATTCAGGGCGTAGTCGAGTCTCGAACGTCGTCGGCATCCGACGCGGGGCCGCCCGTGACGCGAACAGACAGTGAGTCTACCGGTCGTTCAACCGAGCAAGATGTCCTGGATGCCAGCTTTGAGAAAGAAGTGATCGGTCTCTTCGCGCTCGAGGCGCATGAGTGGCTGGCTCAGATACACTCGGCCTTGAAGCGGCTCAGCGAAGGGTCGAGCGGAACGACCAGATCCAAGCTTTCCGGCATTATGCTGCAGGGATTGAGCAATCTGGCCCGTTCTGCAGCCACCGTGCATCTGACCGGCATCGAGGAGCTGGCCTTGAGTCTCCTTCCGGTCCTTCATGATGTGGGACGCCACGAACCCAGGGCCATGGCTGCCGGGTTCGCCTCGCTGAAGTCGGGCCTTGATCGGATCGCCGCGGCGGTTCGTCAGGCAGAAGGAAGGCCGCCGACCGATGAGCTTCCCGAATCCAGCGGACCGGAAGTGACCAAGACTTCCCCTCTTGTCGCCCCGCTGCGAGTGACTACCGGCGCATCATTATTGAGCGCATTGCGCGACCTTCAGCATGTTCGATCCCGATCCGTGCAACCGACTCGGGATGTGCTGGATGGGGTCATCCGCCTGGCGGAACAGGAAGACGGGGAGGTGACCGTCGACGATATCCGGCGCATTTTGGAAGAGCTGGATCGGATGGATGAACGATTTGTCGACGAAGTCGGCCGACGGATTCCTGTCGTGAGCCGCACTCTGATAGACCTGCAGAAAGATGGCGGAAGCGATTTTGTCACGTCCCCCCAGCTCGCGCCCGTCCTCGAGCAGGTTGAAGCTCTCCATGATGCGTCAGAAACCGTACAAGCGGGCATGATCACGATGTTCCTACAAGGCCTTCGAGCATTCCTGATGGTGGCTGCGTACCGGAAAACTCCGACGCTGGCGAAACGGCTTGCAGCGGTCGAGTCCAGAATCCAGGCGTTGGTGCCGATGGCTGAGCAGTGGGTGAGTATCGGGCGCGTCGAAAGAGCGGCGATTGCAGAGATCTTGCCAGTCGGCTAGTCACCGCGTTCCATCCCGTTCAGCGGTTTGTTACGTTTTGTCTTTCACCAGCTGCTACCCGGATCGATCCTCTTCGCCAATCCAGACTCTCTTCGTACCCCGTCAAGGTGTTTTTGATTGCACTGCCGTGAGATGGCTTGCGCAGGTGATTGGCGATCTGCTATCCGAGGCGTCATCTGGAGTGCGGTCGCCATATCCACATCCGGTGTAGATATCTTGCAGACAACGTGAGCATCGGCGATGTCTGCTTCACTCTCCGAAGAATGCTATGATGCAACTCCAAGCGGTTTCTACGGCGAGTCACGATGCCCAAATTGGTGAAGGGCTGGCACAGCGAGGACATTCATGCCCAAGCCCGGCATTACGTCCGGACGTATATTCTGCTCCCTTCCGGATTCCTGGGACTGATTTGCGTGCTGGGGGGAATCGGGACGCTTGGTTATCAGCTCATTGCGTCGAGCACCTATACGGTGGCGACGTTCATGACGAGTTCCGCGCTTCTGTTGCTTGGCGGACTCTGCGGGTGGATACAGACGCGCTACCATCGATATCTCTTCGAAACGGCTCCCGAGGTGTTCGCCGCTCGGATGCGGAGCGCCGTTCAGCGATCACACCGAAAGACCAAAGCCGGACCCACGATTCCTCCCATCGTCCATCGGGGGCGCAGTCTTGTCCCAGTGGCATATGTGCTGGGAGGCGGGCTGCTGTTGTCCGCGTCAGGCTGGGCCATCGTGCAGGGGGCGATGGATGCGGTGCCGGCAATCCTGATGCCCTGGGCCGGATTCTATTGGAGCAAACTGTTTTTCTGGCGGGGAATCGTCAACTAAGCGGGTGAGATCCTTCTCATGCCCGGCCGCGCTTTTTCCGTTTACCTTTCGGCGCTGCCTGGCTCTTGATGCGGGATTCGATCGCTTCCATCCGTTGTTCCAGGTTTCTGACCAAGTGCCGCAGCTCAGGGAGCCGGGGAATGACGGCCTGGGCTTTCATCCACGTCTCATGCGGCATGATGGGCGCCCCTGACACGATCTGATTCGGCTCGATATTGCGGTTGACGCCTGCCCGGGCGGCAATCATCACCTGGTCTCCGATTGTCAGATGATCCGCTAGTCCGGCCTGCCCTCCGATCATGACGTGGTGACCGATCGTCGTACTGCCTGCGATCCCCACTTGAGCCACGATGATGTCGTGCTCGCCCACGGTGACGTTGTGTGCAATCTGCACGAGATTGTCGATCTTTGTGCCCTGTTTGATGATCGT
>DASTQY010000318.1:0-5994 GCA_035761525.1 Nitrospira sp.
GATCACCCCTGATTTGGGAATTACGCCATTGAGACGCATCGGACGCATGATCTCCACGATCTCCACGATGTCCTCTTCATTCTGATATTGAATCATGAACGGTTTGTACACCGGCGGCGCTGGCTGAAGCCAAAAACCAAATTTGGTCACGATCCCGTAGTTGGACTGCGTAAAGATCCCGTCGAGATAGGGCCCGTAGCCCCACTTGAAAACCTGCCAGGTATTGGATTTTGGCAAGCCACCCATGGCAGTGCGCAGAATCTCGCCGTTTGCCAACACCACTTCCATGCCGCAGGCATTCATGAAATGTTCGCCGTACGGCGTATAGCCGACACCGCGGTCCAACGCATTGCCGGTTGGTCCGGCAATGGCGGAGGGCGCCGGCACGGAGAGCCATAAGGGGAGTTTGTGCTCTTGGAAATAATCGTAGAGTTGCCGATAGGTCACGCCCGGTTCGACCAAGGCGTAGCAGAGGTCGCCGTCGACCTCGAGTATGCGATTCATGCGATGCAGATCGAGGACGATCTGGCCACGCTCCGCCGGAGCCGCTGATCCGTAGCCCAGGTTCTTGCCCGTGGAGATCGTCCAGATCGGGACCTTGTACTTGTTGCAGATCCCCACGATCTTCTGGATCTGCTCGACGGTCGTTGCCAAGATTGCGGCAGAGGGGGTGTGATTCGCCTCCGGCACCGGCATCATGACCTTTGTATAGGGTGCAAGGTGATCGGCGTCGGTAAGCACGTTGTCCTCACCCAATACCCGGCGAAACTCTTTCACTGCGGCAGCAAACGTCTGTTCAGAGACTCCCTTCGGCAGTGCGACATATTTACTGGCCATGTCTTCTCCCCCTGGTTCGGCCGTCCCGGGCTTTTTCAACTTCCTGCTAAAGATCCATCACAAATGACATGAATCGTTCCTGTGGGCCGCTGCACTCGCTCTCAGTTGCTTGATGCACGAACGCGCGGCCGGAGCAGCTCTCCTTGACCGAATCCATACCAAGCGCCGACGCAGTCACGGCATAACCGACAGATTCCACCCAGTTCTCGGACGGCGATGCGGTGGAGTCGCGGTCGTACGCCTGCGGCGAGATGGGAATCCATTGTTCTGTGGTATCGAGAGCGAGCAGCCCACACCCGTCCGGAAGGGAGAGGCCTGAACAATGCAGGTGAATCGACTCCGATTCCCCCGATCGATAGGAGCAGAATCCCGGCGCAGACCAGGCGGTGAGAGCAAGTCCTGGCGATGCGTCGTGGAGAAAACTTTCTTCGATCGAAAAACTGCTCTGTTGGTGTCTCAATTGTGATGCCAGGAGACCACCCGCACTGTGACCTTGCGAGGTCGAGGCGAGCTCGTGTCGGATACGACAGGCCCCATCGGTGGAACAAGCATGCGTACCCATGGATAGCATCCGAACTCCAGACGACCTCGCCAGTTCCAGAAAGATCACTGCGCTGGCATCGTCGAGAATGGCGATCATCCGGGCCCCTCGAGAGTGACCCAGCAGATTGACCATCTGGTCCATGCCGGCTAACAACCCACCTTTCAGTTGCACAGTCCGCAACCCGTCGTAGGTCATGGCGGCGCAGGCCGCCTGCGTGCCGCGGGCGAATGCCTCATCCGCACCGGTGCCGCTCAATACCAACAGACAGTGTTTACTTCTTCGCGCAGACTGGTCCCCGAGCGCCCATGACGGAACCCCCAGAGCCAGAAGCGCCCCACTGGCCAACATCCCCTTCATCAACGTACGCCGATCAACGTCCATGGTCCGCCTCCCTACTTGTCGGCTGCTGATTTCGACACATACTCGGCGAGTTGTTCCAATGATTGGTCATCGATTTCGGATGCGCGGAAGGAAGGCATGGCACGACTTCCATGTCGCACGATCAATTGGATGTACGTGGGATCGAGGGAGCGTCCCCGAATGGGTGGCCCGACCGACGCGTCATGACACAGAGCGCAGATCTTCGTATAGACCTCAGCCCCGTCTTTCCAGGCGAATCCCGGCTGAGATACGTCGTTCTGACCGGCTCCCATCGCGGCCGTGAGGCTTGCCATCACGATGAGTCCTGACATAGGCATTACCAATTCCATCCGTCCTACCTTCATGAGGACCTCCTCGTTTGACCTTTCATCTTTAAACCGCCGATTAATAGGCCCGCGATCGCGATAACGACGGAAAGGCAATTGCGGCCGCGGCACACCGGCACAGTGAAAAAGCTTTTGCGTACCGCCTCCCTCCAAAAAAACAAAAATCCGTAACCATGTGCATCGCGGTATAGGGCCCGCACTTTGCCGCTCTGTAAATCGATGTCCACTCACTTCCGCAACGTCAACACATAAGCCAAGACATCCTGAATCTCACGGCCGGATAGTTGTCCCTTCCAGGCTTCCATCGCCGTCGGCGGTCGGCCATTCTCGATCGTCGCCAGCAATTGAGCCTCGGTCTTTTTCTTGCTCGCCGCGCTTGTGAAATCGGCGGCCGGCGGAGATATGGTCTTGCCGAATTGGCCATCGCCTTTTCCTTCAGGACCGTGGCAAAGGAGACAATTTTTTTCGTAGATCGTTCGCCCCCGTTGAGCATCGACATCGGCCGCGTGTATGAACATCGGTGCGACCATGACGAGACCCAGCATCAACAGGCTCGGCAGGCGCTGACGCCTCATCGATGTCTCTTGACGATCCACCCGCCATCTTTCCTCATCGCTCAAGCCTTCGCAGTTTTGAGTCTTCTCGTCCAGTCGGCAAGGGCCTCAAGCAGTTCTCGGATCTTTTGAGCAGTCTTTTCGTCCTTCAAATTACCTTCCTCATCGAACTTTTCGTCGGCATTGGCGATCATCACTTCCGGCTGGTTCAGCGGCAACATGTTCAAGAAGACGAACATCTGCCGTAGGTGATACTGCGCGCGGCATGTCCCGAGCATACCGACAGAGGCGCCCATGACACCCACTGGCTTCCCGTCCCAGGCGCTTTCACCATAGGGACGGGAGGCCCAGTCGATGGCATTCTTGAGCACGCCCGAAACTGAATAGTTGTACTCCGGCGTCACCATCAGAATCGCATCAGCCTTCAATATCGCCGCCTTAAATTGCCGCACCGCGTCAGGCGGCTTTTTCTCATGGTCCTGGTTGAAGGGGGGAATGCCGTCGAGATCGAACGTGTTGAGCGTGATACCGGAAGGAACGAGTTTGACTGCAGCCCCGAGTGCGGCTCGGTTATAGGACTGTCTTCTGAGACTTCCTGCAAAACCCAGCATTTTTACTTCATCAGCCATGGCCAGTTCTCCCCATCATGACGGCAAACGTCCCATGCTCATCGTGTTCTGACTATTTTCTCAGTGTCAGCACATAGGCCAGCACGTCCTGGATTTCAGCTTCGTTGAGCTGTTTGCTCCACGCCACCATGGAGGTCTTTGGTTTGCCGTTTTGAATGACCTCGAGTAGCTCCGCCTCGGGCTTCTTCTTAGATTCAGCGCTTGTAAAATCGCCGGCTGGGGGCTTCAACTTTTTGCCAAGCGGTCCGTCGCCTTTACCTTCCGGTCCGTGACAGGTCACGCATTTGGACTGAAATATCGTTTTGCCTTTGGCAGCATCGCCTGCGGCAGCGGAAACCCACTGCGCTGTCACACACCAGCCTGATGCCACGAGCACACAACCGAGCACGATCGCCCGAAAGATATGACGCATCATGTCCTCCTTCTTAGGATGTTGTTTCATCGCTCAATACGCATAGCGCCACGCGTAATACACGCCCCATACAATCAAGCCGAACGCGACAACCTTGAGCCAGACTGGAATGGAGCCGCTTCGCTCCATAATTCCAGACGGCTCATGCCGATAGATGGCAGTTTCACCCGGTATTTCGCGTGGCGGTGCGGGCGTCGTGGAATGGACTGGACCGGGATCGTTCACCATGACGGCCTCAGTGCTGTGCCATGTCGGATGCTATGGCGCGCCCTGCATCGGCTGCGACCGTTCTCTCGCCGGCCGCGCCTCCGGACATCGCCGCCCAAATTCTCTCTCGTGCGGTCTTCCGGTCTTGCTCCTGAAGGCCGACCGCAACAAGTTCGGCTTCGTGAGCCGTCACTCGAAGAGATTGAACAAAATGCACCATGTCCCAGACCTCTTCCGCAGTCAGACTGTCGAATGGGGGCATCGGTGTTCCGCCGATGCCGGCCATGATGGTCTGGAATAGACGCGCGCTCTCGTGCCCGAGTTTCACGCCGCCTGGCGCACCGGCCGGCAGTGACAGGTGCGCCGGCCTAATGGGATGCTCCCAATCGTCGACCAGCATGCCTGGTTCGCTCAGCGCACCATCAGCTTTGCCCTGTTCTCCGTGGCAGAGCGCGCAGTTGCTTTGAAACAGCGCGCTGCCTTTGGTAATGGATATGGGTGTAACCGGCGGCTCTGGAGGGATGGCTATAGGCTGGCCCGCTGGCTCCTTCATCCATCGATCGGAGAACGACTTCAGGAACTGGATCACCGCCCACCGCTGCCGGTCAGGAAGTTCGTGCATAGAGGGCATCGATGTGCCCCAAAGACCATGTGTGATGGTGACATAAAGATCGGCATCGGTCGGTAAGCTGTCCTTTCCCTTGGTGGATCGGAATTTGAACAGGCCTTTTGTGAAGTCTCGAGGCTTGGGATCAAGAAATTGCCCCGAGGGACCGTTACCATCTCCCTTGGCGCCGTGACAGCCGGCGCAACGTCGTTCGTAGACTGCTTGACCGAGAGACAGCACTGCCTCTCTGCCTTCAGGACTCCCACGCAGCATGGCTGCTCCGGAGGTCTGCTGCCAGGACACTGAGCCGGCTCGCCAATCGCCAATTGCCGTCCCGAGCCGCTGCAAATAGGCCACAAGAGCCTTTCCATCTTCAGTCAGCTGCGGAGGCGCATCCCCCTTCGGCTCTTCAAAGAGCCAGGTGAACCGCGGCATGATGGAATCCGGCACGACCTCCTGCGGTTTCCAGAGATGCGCAATATGCCAGTCGTCGCCATACTTCCTTCCCACACGAGTCAGATCCGGGCCGATGCGGCGCGTACTGAACATATGCGGCCGATCAAAAGCTGACTCACCCACTTGAGATACAGGTCCCCATCGGAGCGATTCTCCCGTTACCGGACGGACGTATTGCGAATGACATTGCCAACAGCCGTCATGGATGTACACCTGCCGTCCGCGCTCCTCGAGGGGAGAATACTGTTTCACCTGGACGGACAGGCCGGTGACGGCATCGGCGACCATGGTCGTGCGTGTTGCGGCCTGAAGCCAGGGAAGACCGCCAAGGATGAAAAAGGAGCCGACAAAGAAAATGACACCTGCCACGATGCCGACCGTCGAGGGATTTTCCAGCCAATTCTTGGTCGTCGTCATGGGGATCGGTGAGCCCGCCCTCCCCAAAGGGTCACGATCTTCGCTTTCCACCGGCTTACCCTCGCGCACCGTCTTATAGAAGTTGTACGCCATGAACCCAAGCGCGACATCCATGATGGTGCCCACAATCGTTCGGGCTACCCACCACGGTTGCATTTCTTTGATCGAATCCACGAAGTCGGCGCCGTTGTCCAACATCGCCCCTTGAATAAAGCCCTGCGCCGTGAGCCCGAGGACCATCGCCGTGAACCCGGTGATGGTGAGCCACAGATGCCCGCTCGCAAGTCGGTCGCTCCAGAGTTGTCTGCCGGTCAGCCGGGGCCAGACGTAATACAGCCCTCCAACCACCCACATGATCATGGCGCCAAACACCGTCAGATGGGCATGGCCAACCACGAAATCGTTAAAATGAGTCAATTGCTGAAAGCGGTGTAGAGTTTCGATGGAGCCTTGAACACTGCCGATGAGGTAATAGACCACCCCGATCATGAGAAACTTGGCCGCATAGTTGTCGCCTCCCCCACCGCCCAGGATGGCGCCCCAGCGTCCCAGCATGGTGCCGAAGAAGTTGACGATGACCGTGATGACCGGGATGATCATCCACAAGCTGTGCACGACGGCGAC
>DASTQY010000319.1:0-3063 GCA_035761525.1 Nitrospira sp.
CGCAGGACGCTGTTCCTGACCATACTGCGTTCTCGAGGCCCAGCTGACTTTCTGCCCCACATAGGCAATCGCTTCACCGAGTGTCACTTCCCCATCCCGGTTCACGTCTGATTCCCCGCGAAGCGCACGCAACAAGTAGTAGGTGAACAGCCCGTGGCGGTGCCCTTCATCCTCGACGGCTTTGCCCGTGCCGTTCATGGCGACAAGATGGACCGTCGAGCTTCCGGATGGATTCCATTGAGGGACGACGGTTTTTGATCGGCTGTCTGTTCCCAGCCTGGTCAGCGTGCCGTCAAAGAAGAACAGTGTCTGTTTGGCTTTCAAACGACCAAGAGCGGCGTCGAGGTCCTTGAGCGGATATGAGCGCGACGCGCTGACGGTATTGCCGTCATAAGGAACGAGATAGACGTCTCCATTAGGCGCGACGGTGGCAAGACCGGCAAAATACACGATAACCACCGCGTCCTTGTTCATGTGTCCAGGCAGCCAGTCCAACAGGGCTTCGTCGATGTCCGGCTTGAGGGCCTTCCAATCCTGAAGCAGACGCACGTTCGATGCCGGTAATCCGCCCAATGATTGGAAGTAGGTCGTCAGCAGTTCCGCATCGGAAGCCGCATACTTTCTCGCGCCTCCCTGGACATCGCGGTATGACCCGATGCCGATTGAGATGAGGTAGGTGTGAGGCCGTTTGAACCCCACGGACATGGCGGGCACTTGATCGACGTCATCAGTATTCGTGCCGGTCGGCTGGATCGAAAGTGAAAGGGCCTGTGACGGCGGTGCCCCCGCCGCAGGGTCGAACACGGTCACGTTGAGTTCGGCTTTCTGTTGCTGCACCGTCTGGGGAAGCGTCGCGACAAATTCGAGAGACCGGGATTGCCCGGGTGACAACCGGCCGGCTGAGAGGGTCGTACTCGGAAATTGGGCGAGCACTTGAGGCGATCCGCTCAGGTTCGCCGTGACGTTCTGCAGGTCCTGCGCACCCGTATTAACCACATCGACGCGAACGCGGATCCTCTCTCCGCCTTCGAATATCAAATTACTGTTGTCGTCCAACACAGTGGCCTTGAACGAGAGAGGCGCCACGCCCGGCGTGACAGGCCGTGCCGGTACCGGAACGGGTATGGCTGCTGGAGCGGCGGCGAGGGGTGCACTGGGGGCACCGAGTTTCGCCCTGGTAGTGACTGAAAATTTTTGGGCAAAATCGCGGGCGGCGTCCTGAATAAAGCTGTCCAAGAGGTAGTCGCAGTTTTTTTGGACGGGCATAATCCGGACGCGCCCTTTCTGGACGACTTGTACCTCCTGTTCTCCAAGCGCCGTGCCGGCTTGATCGACATAGGACACGAGACCGCCAAGCTGAATCTCGGTCTCAGCCCGATCATACACACCGTCCATCCGCAGTTTAAATGTGGATTGAACGAGATTCACGCGGACTACGACGTCAGGCTTGGCGCCGGAGCCGGGCCGGACCACGGACGTGAACGTGCGATTGGCGGCTTCCAGGAGCACGTCTTGAAGCGTGCTGCCGATATCCACAATCTGAATATGGCCACAATTGTCGGTATATTCGGCTTTGGACTCGAGCAACGATGGCGAGAACTCCATAGCTGCAGTCTGTGGAAGGCGGGGTCCCAGGTCGGGGAGCTCCTGTTTGGTACATCCCAATACCGTCAGGATCAAGATGAGAGCGATGCGGTAGGCACTCGTACAGAGAAATCCAACAGTGAACCTGTCCAGATAAGGACACAGACTCGTGAGCATGGACGTGGCTCACCGTACCGGAATCAATGTCTGAAAGCAACTTGTCACGCACAGCCGGCTGCTTTATTCTACCGCGCCATGCGCATCCTCGGGTTGTCGAACATGCGCGATGCGGCTGCTGCTTTGGTCGAAAACGGCCAAATCGTTGCTGCCGCGGAAGAGGAACGGTTTGTTCGGATCAAGCATGTCACCGCCTTACCAGTCCATGCAGTTCGATTCTGCCTTCAAACAGCCGGAATTCGTCTTGCGGACGTCGACGCCGTCGCCGTTCCATGGAAGTATTGGCAGGTCGGCCGACGCGCTGCGCTCGCCATCGGCTCCATGCTTCGGTCTCCGCAGCTCTTCATGGCGAAAGGGGCCAGGAGCCTGGAGCGTCTGACGCATGAGTGGAAAGAGCTCGCGTTTTTACGGTCCTCTCTCTCACGCATCGTCGACGGCACCCCATGTCCGGCTCCCGTATTCCTTGATCATCATCTCTGCCACGCCGCCAGCGCCATGCTGGTATCGCCGTTTGAGCGTGCTGCAGTTCTGGTCGTTGACGGAGCTTCTGAATCGCACACCACGATGCTCGGACAAGCAGACCGTCATCATATTCGCGTTCTCAATCGCATCCCGCTTCCTCACTCGCTGGGCCAGTTCTATGCTGCGGTCACGGCCTATCTCGGGTTCAAACCGGACTTCGACGAATACATCGTGATGGGATTGGCGGCCTATGGGGAGCCACGCGTTGCCCCTGTCCTGCGAGAAAAGGTCCTGCGCGTGTTGCCGGCCGGAGAATTCCAGCTGAACACGCGTCTGTTGGATTTTCATCTTGCGCGCCGTCGGGTCTTTTCATCGGAATTTGTGCGCCTCTTTGGTGCGGCGCGGCGACCTGACGAAGCGATCACACAGCGTCATCAAGACTTCGCCGCCAGTGCGCAGCTGGTGTTGGAGGATGTGCTGCTTCACCTGGCTCGACACTTGAAAGCCGTGACGAAGGAACAGCAGCTGTGTCTGGCCGGCGGGGTGGCCTACAACTGCGTCGCCAACAGTCGAATTTGGCGAGAGGCCGGATTTCAGGACTTGTTCATTCCTCCGGCGGCAGGCGATTCGGGCGCGGCGCTTGGCGCGGCCTTGTGGCTCACACATCGGAAGGATCGGCACTTTGATCGAATGGTCATGCGTGCAGCCTCGTGGGGACCGAAATTTTCGGAGGAGGCTTGCCGGGCCGCACTTGAAGGCGCCGGGCTCATGGTTGAACGGCTCGCTGATTCCTCGCTGTGTGAAAAGGTGGCCGGAGAGTTGGTCGCCGGGCGGTTAGTC
>DASTQY010000320.1:0-5689 GCA_035761525.1 Nitrospira sp.
GCCGCAATGAAAGTAGCTCACTTGTATCAGTTCTATCCAGTATTAGCAACACGCATCTTGGTGAGAGTCGAACGGTTATAGACGTGGTCCGTGCCAAATGAGATACGGGGGCTGCTTCATGTCGCTTCTCTGGGGATACAGGTGAAGGGCATGCTCGTAGGCGATCGCTTGCGCCCTCAGGCAGGTCTGCGCTTCTGAATGCGAGGAGATAATCCGAAAGGCTGCGCCTTCATTGGCGGAGATGAGAACCGTGTAGAGGGCACAGGAAAAATTACCCTCTTTTGAACATTGCGTGCTCATGACGAGATGCGATCCATCGTGAAAGCTAAGCAGCGGCTCCATGTTCAAGCGACTCATAGGTTTCCTTCCTGTGACAGAGGCTGAAAGCCTTTAACGAGGCGGCTTCCGTTGTTTCGGCGGATCGATGCGCTCCTCCTCCGTAGATTCCCCTGCCGAGAGCATATCTTCCACCTGCGCCTCACTGCACGTTAGTTCGCCTGACGGTGGACGTGACAATCTGCTTTGCTTTTCTTGTGCAACGGTTTTTGCAGACTTTCGCATCGTATTACCCTATCCCAGCAGGAGACTTGACGGTGATTTTGAACTTTCAGACTGGCTGTAGGGAGACCAGCCCGCATAGTTTACGGTCCAATGTACCGGACGCAGTCCTGAAGCCGATCAGGGAAAGAATATGAGAGGGTGACATATTGCGACCGCTTTTCTCACAATGTCGGCGGTCAGGCCTTCCAGGAGGCCGTCGGCAGGTTGTGTTGAGTGAGGGACGTACCTTAGGCGCATCACAGGACAATGTCAATGAGTTCCATCAGTCGGCCCTACTCATCAATCTCCACGATGACATTCGCATCTTCCGGAATATCTGGAGTCTCGCCTCTTCGAGCTTATACGCGACTTTTCCGGCTAACTTCGCCCTTCGATTGGGGAGTTTCGATAGATGGAGTTTCTGTTGTTAGAAACGGCTCCGCTTCAGTCGATTCACCTTGTGAGAGCACATCATCCACCTGGCATTCGCTACATGTCAGTCCACCACTCCGGGGACGTGGCGAGACCTGGCCCTTTCCTTGCGCAACAGGCATAGCGGAATTTCTTCTCATGCTGCCCCCTTGCGCAGGCCTAGAAATTCCTCGGCATCTCGGTAACCAACATAATTTCCCGTCCAATGAGAATACCGTCGGTTAGCCCAGGTCGTCACTTCCTCTTTGTGCAATTCGCCATATCGCCGTTGCAGTACCGAGCCGAACTTGACAAGATCGCCCTGAATTTCGTCGAGATCCTCCATCGTCACCTTCTCCCACTTCGCTTTCAGCGGAGTCCTGAGTTGTTCCCAAAACTGCCCGAATTGTTCCTGATTCATGACGTGCTCCTTGGTTAGAGAGGTTCTTTCCCGGTTCGCTTGCGACGGACCGGCGTACTGTACGTGGGATCTGCAAACCGCTGAGAAGCGCCTGAGACTGGTGTGGAGCAGACGCGCTAAGAGAACTGATGGACTGAGTGAGCGGGCCAGTCAACCGAAGTCAACAGCATGCCGGTACCTAATAACCCCGAAGCGCGTCAAGTCAATGAGACAGCAACGCGGGCGACACCCTAAAGCGATGAATTAGCACGGGTATATTTATTATTAATAGTCTCTTTATAAGGGGAGGTCCTTTACATGAGCACATTCTCCTCTTGGTCAAGGTGCTTTCACGCGCGCTGCCGGCGAGACACATATCCAGCGTCCTAGTACTTCGAGACATGGGCTGAAAGATCAGATACTCGCTCCGATGATGGACATATTCATATGTCATATAATGGAACAGTCACCATTTCCCCATTGAAGGAGGGTTCATGGCTCGATTAAAGCGGTCAAAAAAGGCAGGGAGTCCGCCGTCCCCTGTTCGTGGCTTCAAGCTCCCGAAGATAGCGAAGAGAACAGAATCGGCTCCGGACGTGCGAGCGAACCGTCGGCTCTCGCAGAGTCGCGCTAAACCGATTGCTGGTCACATTCGCGCAACCACGAAGCGGCGTCAGGCAAAACGCGATAGTCGCTGAGGGACTGTTCTCTATTCACGTCGACGGTTTACTTGGTGCCTCCAACGCCAGGCAAGTATCATAGTTGTGGCCGTGAGCACGCATGAGAGAATCATATGGCAGGGATATCCGGCATGGAGCCAGTTTGCCTGGCTCTATCTCGCGAGCTTTGTAGCGGGCTCTCGTGGTCTCCGCATCCTGTGGCAGAGCGAAACAGGATGGGAGGGCTGGCTGGCCGGATGCCTAGCATTGCTGATGTGCGCGGCCTGTCTACGCCAATGGGCTCAGTATCTTATCATCTCGAACCGAGTGGTGATGCGGAACGGTTATACGGGCAGAGACATTCAGACGGTTACGCTCGACGATATTAGAGAGGTTACCCTATCGCAAGGGCCAATCGCGCGGTTCCTCAACATCGGCACCCTTGTAGTCCACTCTAAGAGTGGCAGCAGCCCTTTAATGTTGCAAGGGGTCTGCGATCCGGAGATCATCAAGACTCGTCTTGAGGCCTGCAGGCCTTGATCGGCATTGCCTCAGCAAGCATCTCCCGAGTCCGTGATTGTGCCGTGATCGTCTTCCTTCCCTTCTTCTGCTGTCGGAAGGTCGCGGGTTGCAACCCGCGAGAGTGGTGTCCATCCTCGAGGACGTCGGCTCTGAGATAGGCAAACATTGCCAATGTGCTGGGAGCGACGTCGGGCGGATATGTGTCGGTGGGTCTTCGACGGTGAGCGCTCCGATCGGATCGCGAACAGAAAGAAAGAAATCCCCGCTTAGGTCTGGCCTGGGGAATTGTGCCAAAGGGTATATCTAATTTTCCTAAGGCGTTTTCAGTCGCAGTCGAGATGCTGAATTTCCGTTATGCGCAGAACGCGGGCGTTCCGGTCAAGCTGCATAGGAAAAAACTCGGGGAATACTTCGGCAGGCCGACGGCCGGATGCGAGCGAGTGACATCTCTCTCGCCCTTATAACCATGGACGTTGTTCAGCAACTTTAGTGTATAATTGAATTCGGCGTGTGTCTTCCATCCCTGGGTCGATTAGCGGCATGAAGGAGGCTTGATGTCCCAACAAAAGCCCATCACTGAACGGGTCCTCGAATTTCTCCGAGGTGCCCCACAATGTGAATTCGAGGGCTTGGTAGCCCGCTACCCTGAATTCACCTGGAACGAGCTCTATCTAGAAGTATCCCGCTTGAACCGGCATGGCTTGGTAAAAATTACGCGGGGTGTTGGGATATTTACGATCCAAGAAACCCCCGCAGTACCCTAGCCCTTCCCACCTGCTCCAGTCGCCACTGGCGTTCAATTCCGATACACGACAGTCCCCTGCACGTGAGGAACAATCTCACAATGGTGGTTGACCAATTGGCATCGTTTATACGATGTCGAATGTACCTTGTGACGGCACAGGTCATCACTAGGCATGTATTGAGTTCGTGGATACGGGTTCGTGGCGGACAGGACACAATCCATTTGCAGTATCGCTGTCCATATACCTGGGGAAACCCCTATCTCCCTATCTGTAGTTTTTGACAGTACCCTTTCATGAGCGTCGCTCATATACAATTACAATTCGGTGTTTTGTCCGTCGAATCAAAAGTCATCCACAATGATGATGGAGGATAGCATGGCACCCCAAGTACAACCGATTCCACCGGGCTATCACACGGTCAGTCCGCATCTGGCGATTCGCGGTGGCGTGGAGGCAATGGAGTTCTACAAAAAGGCGTTCAGCGCCGAGGAGCGTGGCCGCTTCATGACGCCAGACGGCAAACATCTGATGCATGGCGAGGTCAAGATTGGCGATTCGATCGTTATGCTCGGCGAGGAAAATCCCCAGAAGGGGTGCCCAGGGCCACAGAGCGTGGGTGCGACCACGGTCAGCCTTTTTCTCTATGTACAAGACGCCGACCGAGTCTTTAAGCAAGCGATGGCAGCGGGTGCAAAATCGGTGATGCCGATGGCGGACATGTTCTGGGGCGATCGCGCCGGCACGGTGTCGGACCCCTTCGGGCACCAGTGGACGATCGCCACACACAAAGAGGATGTTCCTCCAGAGGAGATGAAGAAGCGAGGTCAGGCATTCTTTGAACAAATGGCTGGACAGAAGACATAGGTTCCGTCCTGAAACAGCCTCTTCGCTCCTACGAAGAAGGTCACCTCAAGTTCATGCCATCTCCAATATATGGAATGAAACTTGTTCGGCCACTAATAGCCCAGGTGCGTGAGGCGTTCGCGATGCCACAAACCATCTGTGGTGCTGAAAAGCGCGTTCCATTTTCATGAGAATTGCTGGTCCTGCTTTCCACTCTGCCGTCATGAAGGAGTTCCACGAAAGGGACATTGTGACGACACATACTTCCTAGGGTTCCCGCTAGCTTCACGCTAGGGAACCTGGAGGTATGGTCGTATGTGTGAGTACGGACATTTTTGAGGAGGCGCATATGAGATTGAGATGGATATTGCCAGCAGGTCTGCTCTTCCTTTGCACGTCATTCATCGCACCACAGCCTTCCCTTGCAGACCCAATGGATAAGGCCGCCAAGGAAACCGAAAAACAGAAAATGGAGATGGAACGGGAGGCTCAAAAAAAGCGGCACGGAATGGAACGTCAGGCGCAGAAGGACAAACATGCAACGGAGCGCGAGGAGCGGAAACAAAAAGGCGCAATGCTGGAGGACTCAGAGAAACTCCAACGTGAGCAGCGCAAACACAAAGAAGAGATGGCACGGGAAGAAGAGAAACACCAAACGGAAATGGCACGCGAGGAAAAGAAACATAGAGAGGAAATGGAACGAGGCGTGCAGAGTAATTGAACGTGAGCTTTAGTCGGCGATCTCTAGACCATTGGTTTCGTCGAGGCGCTCCGTTGGATCAAGCGCTAATTGACGGTTGTGATGCCTCCGACTGCAACCTGCATTACGAATTTCAGAAAGTCCAACCATAGACAACCTAACCGCACAGGGTACGACAAACCGGGAAACTACGACACATGAGACCCGGTTTGTTCCTGTCGTGACGCGAACCTGCAACACTCTTAACTGAATCTAATTACTTGTTCCAATACAGAAATGTGCGCCATGACCACATGGTTTGCGGTGGAAGGCGAAGATATTGGAGACTGCATAACCACTCGCGAGCGGTTGAGTCGACTCGATTTCGGTAATACCACTCGGCGCTGCCATGCTGCCTTCCACATCCGTCGCAGTAACGCTCGAGGCTCATGTAACTCCTTTCTGAACGGCATTGATGCCGGACAGTACAGTTCAGATGCCGATAGCTGAGAGAAGCTTCCGGAGGGGTACTCAAGAACTGCACGCTGTATGAAACGCTGGCAAGTGACAGCAATTGGAAAAGCGAGGGTATTGTGAGGTCACGCGAAGGATCAAAGCGCTCAGCGCCGTCCCAAGTGTCTTCCAGTTGCGGCCACATCAAAGATGGTTGTACGTGCTCGGCTTGGTTCAGGAAGGACGGTAAGTTTTCGATGATGGAGGATTAGCGGATCGACCCACTCTCCGCAGACCATGCAATGCAGTGCGTGCAATGGTACTCCCACTTCCTCGAGAACATCCTGAAGCAGGACCCCACCACAGCGCCCGCATTTCTGCATAGGCTGCTCTTACCATAATGGTCGAGTGAACGCTAGATGCGCCACGTTCGGAA
>DASTQY010000321.1:0-3726 GCA_035761525.1 Nitrospira sp.
AATTTCTGGTGCGTTCGTTCTTGTCATTGCGGGCATGATGCTGCTGAACCATGCCAGGCCTGCCTGGGCTGTTGAGGAAGGACAGTTTGTCAAGAAAGAGGGAAAGTGGGAGTACTACTCGGGCGAAGATCCTGGCCTCAAATATCTCTATCTCAAAGGTCTTATTACGCAGGAAGAATATGACAAGGGTCTGCGAGTCATTGAAACCAAAGAGCGGCTTTCTCGACCAAATTTCAATGTTGACGTCAACAACGGCCTTAACGTCCGAGTCGGAGACAGGTTCCTGCTCAAGCTTCGCCTCCTTGCTCAGGCCCGATATAGTTATGCCACATACAATTCAGCGTGGGGAACCGTCGGCGACTCCCGAAATCCCGAAATTCTTGGTGGACAGGTCGAATATCGCGCCGTCCGGTATCAGAGCAACTCCAGTAGCTTCAGTGTGCCGCGAACGCGGCTTCAATTCCTGGGATACGCATGGGATCCGGATTTCCGGTACAACGTTTCCTGGGCGTTTGATCAGACGGCCTGGGATCAAGAAGGCGGCAGCGGAAGAGCGCGGCTCCTCGATGCCTACATCGCCTCCTGGCATATCCCATGGGCGACCATTCAGCTCGGCCAACAGCGCGTGTGGTTCAACCGTTCTCAGATCAGTTCGATCGCGACCTCGACGTTCGCGGACAATATGAGAGTGCAAAACGCGTTTGCGGCAAACTTAATCAGCAATCGGGACGTGGGCATCAGCATTCTCAGTGACGAGGACCAGTACCGTTTCAATTATGCGTTGGGCATTTGGAACGGAGCCGGACCTAATCTTGGGAGGGATGGAACGTCGGTCAGCCAGGCCGTGCTGCCCCCGACCGGTGGTGGCGGTCCGCCCGCGGGAACGACACGTACGTACAACTATAATACGCGCTTTCTGAACGGTGAGATGATGTATACCGCCAGACTCCTATTCAAGATCGCAGGCAACCCCGGCTACGGCCAGGGAGATATTCTGAATTCACGGACGCCTCAGGCAGCGATCGGGTTCGGCTATGCGTATAATCCCGGTCAGAACTATTTGAGTTCTATTCGGTCAGATATTGTCGACCGCGCCTACCGCCAAGGGGTCGCGAAAAACGGCAACGGCAGGCTCCTCGCCGGCGGCGTCTACGATTTTCAAACTTATGAAGTGGATCTTATCGCCAAGTATCACGGGTGGTCCCTTCAATCGGAAGGCTTTTATCGGCATCAGCGGGTCAGACATACTGACAGTGGAACCGTGCCGTTTGATCTCAGCACGATCCCCGCTGCCCAGTTTCTTGGCCCTCCCGTGGATCTTGGCCAGGCTTGGGGATGGTATGTCCAGGCGGGAAAATATCTCATCCCTCGAAAACTCGAGGTGGCGGTCAGATATGGCATGATGGATCCGTCCACCAAGCAACAGGACGACCTGACGAAAGAGTTCGGTGTGGCGATCAACTATAGCTTTGACGGCACCTATAACAACCGGCTTGTTGTCGATTACTCCAATATCACGATGGGAAGCGGCGGACGGGCTCCGGATCGATTCCCGTTTGAAAGCCAGCCCGGGTTTGGTCGCGACTTGATTGAGAATCGCATCAACGTGCAGTACCAGTTTTACTTCTAAGGATCCCATGGCCACCCATCCACCCCTACATGAGACGAGGACTTCCATGAAAGGACTACGATTACTGCTCGGCTTGTTAACCTTGACCCTTCTGGCACCGCATGGTGTGCTTGCACAGCCGGAAACCTTGACCATTGCCGCCGCCAACAGTGTCAAAGACGCCCTGCGGAAAATGCTGCCGCTTTTTGAGGCCGAACACCCTCACATTACGGTTCGCGTGATTTATGGACCTTCTCAGACGCTTCGCAAGCAAATTGAAGAAGGCGCTCCCGTGGACGTCTTCCTTCCCTCTCTGTTTGATGAAATCGAACAGCTCGAGAAAAAAGGGCTCGTCATTCAAGGCACAAAGCGGGTGTATGCCGGCACCTCACTCGTCTTGATCACAGGCACCGTTCTCCCCGCCCCCATTAGATCGATTGAGGACTTGCACACGGTTCCCGTCCACCACATCGCCGTCGGCGATCCCAAAACCTCCTCGGTTGGAAAGGTGGCAGCTCAGTTCTTGAAGTACAGCAAGCTTGAACCGGCACTGAAATCTCAATACGTGTTTGGGGAGCACTCACGTGCGGTTCTCGACCTTGTGTCCAAAGGAGAAGCCGAAATCGGTGTGGTCTATCGCACAGATGCCGTTGCTGACGACCATGTGCGCATTGTTGACACCGCGCCAGCAGAAAGCCATAACCCCGTTCGTTATGGCGTGGCAGTGGTGTGGACGGCTAAAAACATTTCGGGGGCCGGTGATTTCATCGAGTTCATGCTGTCCCCTCCAATCCAGGCTCAACTCAAGCAGTATGGATTCGATCAGGCGGTATCCGATGCCGGTCTAGTCCGGCGACAGGAGGTGAAACCATGACAAACCGGACGGGAATCAACACTCAAAGGGCACAGTGGTTCGCCCCGCTATTATTCGTCCTGGTCGCATCGATGACCGGAACCGGTTGCGCCGGCACTTCCGACTCGCCACCAAAAACGATTTATGAGTCGGGTCGAAACCAGGTCCGTCTGGTCAAGGATCCCGATTCAAACTCCAACGCGCATCCTGCCACGCTTTCTGCTGCGGAAGTTGGGACGTTGCTTCGAAGTGTCCGGAGTTGGGAGCGGCGCAATTTTGTTCACCGCCTATTTTCCGGAGAGGCCGATAAAACCCGGGCCTTTCGAAATGAGGAGATAACGGTCCTCGCGCCGGCACTCTCAAAGGCACTAGCGCAGGCCGCACCCGACGAACGCGCCTATTTTCATCTCAGCCATGCCACCGACCAAGGCGACGAAGAGAGCACGACGGGATGGCTGTCGATTCGGAATGGAACGTTACACCTTTCTTTGAGCGAAGTGCACGATCGTCACGGGCCAGAACCGGACATCAGCAAGTATGATCGCCAAATGCCGAACGTCCGGGAACGATCGGCGGAGTTTGACGTGACATTCGAGCCGGAAGATTATCTGATCAAGGTGACGTCCGCTGGAAAACTGTTTGCTCCGGACCAGCGGGAAGAACTCCAAATCAAATATCGGGAAGCGCTTGCTGCGCTTCCGACCTATCCGGGGTTGGAACCGCGTCAGCCGAGTAAGCCCTCACAGCCTTGAATGTGGGCGGACCTGAGACGTTCGCTGTGCAGGCTAGAGGAGTTACGACGTGGAAGAATTCGAGCCGACCGGACATCATATCGGTATCGTCGCAGGAACCGCCGACGGTGCTTCGCTCTGCTACCGCAGTCTCTGTTATGAGGCAGGGCGTACCGGCCGGCGTGCTCAGCCTGAAATCACGATGCACACCTTCCCGCTAGAGTGGTATCTGAATCTCATCGAACGGGACGATTGGGCCGGCGTGGCAGCGCTGATGTCTCGATCGGCGGGGAAATTGGTCCAAGCAGGAGCTGAGCTGATCATTTGCCCGAACAATACGTTGCATCGCGCGTTCGACCTGGCGGTATCGGCAGTCCCCTGGCTGCACATTGTCGAGCCGGTAACGGCAGAGATCAGGCGGATGAGACTGCAACGTGTGGGACTGCTCGGCACACCGGCAGTCATGGAAGGGCGCATCTATCATCCTCAACTCACGCAAGCGGGAATTGAGGTCGTTCTGCCTGAGGCGCAGG
>DASTQY010000322.1:0-3351 GCA_035761525.1 Nitrospira sp.
AGGGTCCCGTCCTATCTGTTTTTCACTCACACGCCGCATCAACATTCAGCAGCTCGACTGGTCGCACCCCGTCTTTGCCGATGCGGTACTGCCGGCCGGCTCCTGACTCTGCTGTTGATAAAAGGATTCGCGAAACGACTCGAATGTACCCTGTGCAATCGCCACGCGCATCCGCCGCATAAGGTCAGAGAAAAACCACAGGTTATGAAGGGTATTGAGTCGTGAAGCGAGCATCTCCTTCACGTTGTACAGATGATGCAGGTACGCGCGAGAATAGCGCGCGCACACGGTGCAGCCGCAGGCCGGATCGATAGGCGATTCGTCGCGTTGATACCGGGCTTGCTTGATCAACACCCGTCCAAAAGTGGTAAACAGCCATCCCGTTCTGCCATGCCGCGACGGCACGACGCAATCGAACAAATCAATGCCGCGACCCACCGCTTCAATCAGATTTTCGGGCATGCCCACGCCCATCAAATAGCGTGGCTTCGTCACTGGGAGCTCCGGAACCGTGACGTCCAACATCCGATACATGTCGTCCTTACTTTCGCCGACCGAGAGCCCTCCGACGGCATAGCCGTCGAATTCCAGCTTCACCAGATCGCGGGCGGAGCGAGTCCGAAGTTCCTCATCCACTCCTCCCTGCACGATGCCGAACAGCGCTTGAGCTCTGCGATGCCGGCTAGCCTGACAGCGTGCCGCCCACCGTGTCGTCCGTATGACCGCCTCCTCGACGGCGATCCGGTCAGCGGGCAAGGCGACGCAATGATCGAATGCCATGATGATGTCGGCACCGAGCGCTTCTTGAATTTCCATCGCCACTTCCGGCGAGATGAAATGTGCGGACCCGTCGATGTGTGATTGGAAACTCACACCCGCCTCCGTCACGTTGCAGAGCTTGGCAAGGCTGAAAATCTGGAAGCCTCCGCTGTCGGTCAGAATGGCGCCTTTCCAACCGGTAAATCGGTGGAGACCGCCCATTTCGGCCACGACCTTGTGGCCGGGACGCAAATACAGATGGTAGGCATTGTTCAGCATGAGCCGGAAGCCCAGCTGCTCCAGGTCTTCAGGGTCGATTCCCTTGACGGGACCTAGCGTTCCAACCGGCATGAATGCCGGCGTCTCGATTCGCCCGTGAGCGGTGGTGAGCGTGCCGAGTCTTGCGCGCGTCAACCGATCCGTCAGGCCAACTGAAAAATCCACAATCCCTCTTCTCGATTCGGCTTACATCTGATCAGGGGCAGAGATTCCGAGAACCGCAAGGCCGTTCTTGATCACTTGCTGAACTCCTCGCATCAAGGCTAAGCGAGCGGCGGTCCGCTCTGGAGGCAACGATTCCCGTTTCGCCCCTTCATCGGCGGAGAGGCCCGCTGTCGCCGCAGCGAAGACTTCGGCGTCGGCCGCAGGAGGCAGAATTCGGTGCTTGTTATAAAACGTGTGCAGAAGCGCGGCGAGCTGTTGCAGGTAGTACGTCATGCGGTGCGGCTCATATCCGACAGCGGCGCCTTCGAGCGTCGACGGATAGGCAGCCAACTTCCTGATCAACCCCAACTCGTCCGGATCGGACAACAATGAGAGATTCGTCTGGCTGGGCAACGGGCAATCAATGCCGCGCGAGGCGGCAACCCGCCAGAGACTCGCGATCCTGGCATGGGCATATTGTACGTAGTAGACGGGATTGTCTGCCGATCGCTGCTTCGCCAACTCGAGATCGAATTCCAGGTGAGTCTTCGAATCACGCATGAGGAAATAAAATTTGGCCGCATCGGCTCCTACCTCGTCGATGACTTCGCGCATCGTGATGAACTCGCCGGTGCGTTTCGACATTTTCACTTCTTCGCCGGCTCGCAGGAGCTTGACCAGCTGCACCAACACGACCTGCAGGCGCTCTTTGGGATGTCCATAGGCCTGCATCACTGCCTGCATGCGCGGAATATAACCGTGGTGATCAGCACCCCAGACATCGATCAACAGGTCGTAACCGCGCTGGAGCTTATCACGGTGATACGCGATGTCGGAGGCGAGGTAGGTGTATTCGCCGTCCTGCTTCTTGACCACTCGGTCTTTCTCGTCTCCAAAAGCCGTGGAGCGAAACCACCAGGCGCCGTCCTGTTCGAACACCAACCCACGAGATTTCAGTTCGTCCAGCACGCGCTCGACCGATTGGGAAGTCAACAAGGAAGCCTCGCTGAACCAGGAGGCCAAATCTATCCCGAACGCTTGTAAATCATCGCGGATCAGTGCCAGCAATTCCTGATAAGCCAGCGTCCGGCACCGCTCCTCAAGCTGTTCAGGCGACAACCCCCCTTCCGCATCAAGCCGCGGTTTCAGGCGCTCGGCCAGCGCTGAAATATAGGCTCCATGGTAGCCATCCTCGGGAAAGTCACCTGGTTGGCCGGATTGTTCTCGATAACGGGCTAAGACCGACGCTCCCAACAGCTTCATCTGACGTCCGGCGTCGTTGATGTAGTATTCGCTGACGACGTCATAGCCGACGGCCTGCAGTAGGCGAGAGAGGGCTTGTCCCACGGCGGCACCGCGGCCGTGTCCGACGTGCAATGGGCCGGTCGGGTTCGCGCTCACGTACTCCACCAGCGCCCGCCGTCCCTTGGCGAGATCACTTGTGCCGTACAACGCCCCCTGCCCCTCTATCTCTTTGAGCGTTTCCTGCCAGAGCGCAGGCTTGACGGTGAGATTCAGGAATCCGGGGCGAACGATTTCCACCCGGTCGAAGAGTTGATCCCGTTGGGGAAGATTTTCAACGATGATCTGCGCGATGTCGTGAGGCGCTCGTTGCTCAGAGGACGCAAGGGACATGGCGACGGTCGAGGCGAGGTCTCCCCATTCGGGCCGCTTCGGCGCATCAAGGCTGAGCGCCGGCCAGGCCGTGCTTTTCAATTGTCCTTTGTTCCTGGCTCCGTTCAGGGCGCCGAGCAACGCACTGGTCACCTTTTCCTGCACTACGCCGTGGGCCAAAATGTCTCCTAAGTCCTAGCATTGAAAAGAGAAAATTAACTCGGCACTCTATCATAGGGTGGAATTGCGAGACAAGGCACAGGTCAGGTATTTCGTGGGTTTATGCCGGCAGCTCGAGCCGCCTGACAGGCGGTTAAAATCGCGCTCGGCGAAAAGTTCAGGCACGGCTTGTCTCCACAGTTTTTCACCATGTCCCATGACGTGCAATGGCAAGGCTGTGCTTGTAAGACCGTCACCACAGGCCCCCTCGGTGCCCATCGCGCCGGATCGGTCGGCCCGAACAGGGCCACGGTCGGCACTCCCAGCAAGGCTGCGAGGTGAGTGACTCCCGAGTCATGTCCGACAAACAGATCAGCCAGCGTGAGCACCCCGGCC